>JAFACO010000382.1 GCA_023425485.1 Bacillota bacterium | reverse complement strand
CCAATGCAGCATATGTGCCGGAGGAACGTATCGTTTCAGAAATGGAAACCCTAACACAGGAATATTTAAATATTAGAAAATTCGGGGTACACCAAAATAGATTTTCACTTATTTATAAAAATCCCCCCAATTATATTTGTGATATAAGAGACAGTTATACCGACAATGTGGACGAGTTCATTACAGATGATGAAAGTCTTTATTCCAATATCAGCGGATTTCTGACCTCATATCAGCCAGAAGATATTAGTAAGTTACGACTTTATCAGGATGCACTTCTTACCCTTTCCAATCTCTATGGGGTAAACGATAAATTGAATGAAGCTACACGGCCGTATGTTTGGTTGAAATCTGGTGGATCTCTGGTGATACAGCCCACAGAGGCACTGACTGTAATTGATGTTAATACCGGGAAAGCAGTTGCGGGTAAGAAAAAGGTTCAGGAAACCTTTCTTAAAGTAAATCGTGAAGCAGCGAAAGAAATTGCAAAGCAAATTCGCCTAAGAAATCTATCGGGTATTATTATCATTGATTTTATCGATATGGAGCTAAAGAAAGATAAAGAGCTTTTAATGGAAGAGCTTGCAGAGTACTTTAAGAAAGATCCAATCAAGACAATGCTTGTGGATATGACGGCTTTAGGGCTTGTTGAGGTGACACGCAAAAAAGTACGTAAACCCTTACATGAACAGCTGGAAGATCTTAAGGCAGAAGTGGTTGATAAATCCTAAAGTATATGCTTAGGACACTCTATTTAAACTTACAGCTTATCAAATGAGGAACAAAAGTATATGGTTAAGACAAACGTAATGCGCCTGCTGGAGCAGGCAGGAATTGACTATAAATCCTTTGAATATGAAGTAGATGAGAACAATCTGGCTGGTGAACATGTTGCTGGTTTAATTGGTATTCCCCCGGAGCAAGTGTTTAAAACACTTGTAGCAAAGGGCGAAAAGAAAGGGTATGTGGTCTTTTGTATACCGGTAACGATGGAGCTGGATTTGAAAAAGGCAGCTACTATAATAGGTGACAAGAAAATAGAAATGCTCCATGTTAAGGATTTATTAGGTATCACAGGGTATATTCGTGGCGGGTGCTCCCCCATTGGTATGAAGAAAAAGTTCCCTACCTACCTGGATGAGACAGCAATCCTTTTTGATGAAATATATATTAGTGCCGGAGTACGTGGTTGTCAATTGTGCATATCCAGTGAAAAACTGATTGAGTATATATCTGCTAGCATATGTGATGTTGCGGTATAGAATTATCCTGCTGATGAGCAGGAACTTCATAGAGGGAATAGATAAATTATTTAAATATGATTCACGAATACGGCTTATAGGTTGAACGCCTATTGGAAAGGTGAGCTGGTATGTATCAACAACTGAAGGAAGTATCACTCTACTATGAAAAAAGTGGTCAAGGAAATCCAATTCTTTTATTGCATGGGAATGGAGAGACCCATGAAATTTATGATAAACTAATACCAAAGCTAAGTAGGGACTATACAGTCTATGCCATTGACAGTAGAGGACATGGAAGCAGCAGTAAAGTACAAACACTGGATTATGGTCGGATGGCGGAAGATATTGTGCAGTTTATTTCCCTTCAAAACATAACTAACCCAATTCTTTATGGCTTTAGCGATGGAGGCATCATTGGATTAATTATGGCTGTTCGTTATCCCAATCTATTATCAAAGCTTATTATTAGCGGTGCAAATATTAATCCTAAAGGCATAAAAACAAAGTACCTCTGGTTAATATGGCTTTTCTATATCTTTACTAGAAATTCAAAATATCATCTTATGTTAACGCAACCCAATATATCGCAAATGGAGCTAAAATGTATTAAGACAGATACGCATATACTTGCTGGTAGCAAGGATGTAATTGCAGAGGAGCATACAAAGTACATAGCAAGTTGTATCCAAAACAGCACTTTACAAATTATAGCAGGGGAAACCCATGACAGTTACGTGGTCCATTCGGACCGATTATATGATGTTATAGTTCCATATCTTGGGGAATAATTAAAAATTGATATTTAATACTTGTTACATCTCTTTTTCTACTTGTAAATATTGCAATTAATATTTCATTTATTGTTCCACTAAGCTCTCATATAACATATTTGTATAAGGAGCACATATTGTCATGGAGTAATTATGAAGAGATTAACATTTGCAGGAATTGAACAAAAAACACACCCCTTGTATCAAGAATATTTACAAGGGGTTTTTGAGTGCAGAGAGAAAATAGATGACAGAGATGAAAAAATAATACAGGAATTGTTGAAAGCCTATCTAGAATATTCTTATAAAACGAACTGCGCAAGCGGGGAATGGTCCTGGATACAGGAAAATAAGCAACAGAATTATAAAAGGTTATTGGCAGAGGGGAATAAAGAAGAATTGGTGCCACTCTTTCGGAATTTATTTCGAAATGAGATTTCCTTTGGTATCTCTGCACCTGATATAGAAGACGAACAGTATAAGGAACGATTGGTGAATGATATTTTACTAGATATCGATACCTGGCGCGAGTTTTGCGGTGATTTGCCTGTTTGCGAGTTGGAGATACCTAATATTGGTAATCCATTTGGATTAATGGTGGATGGAAGCTTAGTTATGTATAACTCTTGCAGACACAGCTATCATGCGCGACTGATTAAAAAGCTGATAAAAGATGAAACAAGACCAACGATACTTGAAATTGGTGGTGGTTACGGAGGCGTATTCTTCTTTTTAAATAAAATATTAGATAATTTTTGTTATATCGTCTGCGACCTTATGGAAACACTATTTATTAATTACTATTTTACATCAAAATGGGCATCTTTTTTAGGAAAAGAAATTAAAATAAAATGGGCATTGGATGGGAAGATAACTTTTGAGGATCAAAAAAATTATCAGCTTATTCTTGTTCCTTCCACCGATCATAATAATATAGACATAGGAATTAATCTTGCCTATAATTCAAATTCATTTTCAGAAATGTCAAAGGAAGATGTCTGGGAATATTTTGATACCATTCATAAGAATCATCCGAAGTATATCTTTCATCAGAATAGTAATTTTAATCTATGGGAGAATTCTTCCAGAGGGCATAAGGAAGTTCTGGCGAAAGAGTTTCCCATATCGGAGGAATATGAACTAGTCTATCAGGCAATATCACCTTGGACTGGCGCAGGCGGAAGATACCGCGAATACCTGTATCAGAAATCCACCGATTTTGTAAAAATATTGGATTGACAAAGCAATTGGCATATGCTAACATAATTTAGTGTGCCGCACAACGAGGTTTAAGTGTTGAGAAATCATCCACCATAGTTGGCGAGTAATGATAATAGGAGGTGCCAAGATGTACGCAATTATTGCAACTGGTGGAAAACAGTACAAGGTAGCGGAAGGCGATATCATTAAAGTTGAAAAGCTCGGAGTAGAAGGAGCAACTTATACTTTTGATCAGGTACTTGCTGTAAACAAGGGCGATAAGTTAGTTGTAGGTGAGCCTACAGTAGCTAACGCAACTGTATCAGCAACGATTGTTGAAGAAGGCAAGAACAAAAAAGTTATTGTTTTCAGATACAAGAGAAAGTCTGGATATCACAAGAAAAATGGACATAGACAGCCATATACCAAGGTTAAGATTGAAAAGATCAACGCATAAGGAAATGTGATATGATTAACGTATCCATTTATAAAAATGCAGAGAATTTGGTTACCGGGTTTAAACTCTCGGGACATGCTAATTTTGCCGAATATGGCAGTGATGTGGTATGTGCAGCAGTATCAGCCCTTGTAATCAATGCCATAAATTCGATTGAGAATTTTACTTCAGATCAGTTTGATCTGAAAGAGGATGAGAAAAAAGGAATTATGGAATTTCATGTGAATTCACCTTTCAGTAAGAATACCAATCTGTTACTTAGCTCTTTAGCTCTCGGGCTTCAGGGAATCGCAGAGGAATATTCCGATAAATATATCAAGCTGAAACAAGTGAAGGAGCAGTAACTTTAGATCTGATTTGTAATTAGAATTTTAGGAGGTGTAGAACATGTTAAGAATGAACCTTCAATTTTTCGCTCATAAAAAGGGTGTTGGTTCTACCAAGAACGGTAGAGATTCCGAATCCAAGAGATTAGGCGCGAAGAGAGCAGACGGTCAATTTGTTCTTGCAGGAAATATTCTTTACAGACAACGCGGAACAAAGATCCATCCGGGTGTTAACGTTGGTCGTGGTGGCGATGATACTTTATTTGCTTTAGTTGACGGCGTTGTTAAATTTGAGCGTAAGGGTAGAGATAAGAAACAAGCTAGTGTTTATCCTGTAGCAGCGAAATAAGAATAACTATTCGGTAATGACCCCAAATTCTTAAATGCACGGAATTTGGGGTTTTTTATGTAAAGAGTTCATTATTAGATTGAATGTGGTTACCTATGAATTTAAAGTTGGCTTAAGTCCATAGGCAACTGCATTCATAAGGCTTTTAAACAAGATGAAACGACAAGTCGTTTCACTTGTCATGAATAGGACAATGTCTTCCAGTATATCTATTGTCATAAAAGAAGAGAACGTTTATAATAGTCCTACGTTGTTTTGGAAATAATAACAAAGGTTGTTTCTAATTGTATATTCTTAGGCTGAATGAGTTCATTTAGAAAATAGAATAAATTATTAATACAATTAGCTATTGACTTTATCATAGAGAGGAAACAGGTGTTAAAATGTTTGCAGATAGAGCAGAAATATATATCAGATCCGGTAAAGGCGGAGATGGACATGTAAGCTTTCGTAAGGAAATCTTCGTACCAGCTGGTGGCCCAGATGGTGGCGACGGTGGTAGAGGCGGAGATTTGATATTTGAAGTAGATGAAGGTTTGAATACCTTAAGTGATTTTCGTTTCGTACGTAAATATTGTGCGGAAGACGGAGAAAGCGGCGGTAAAAAGAAGTGCCATGGAAAAGATGGTAATGATTTAATTATAAAGGTACCACAGGGTACTGTCATAAAAGAGAAAGAAACTGGCAAAGTAGTAGTGGACATGTCCCAAGTTAAATCCAGAGAAGTTATTCTTAAGGGCGGCAGAGGCGGAAAAGGTAATCAGCATTATGCAACCCCTACCATGCAAGTTCCTAAATACGCACAACCTGGCCAGAAAGCTCAGGAGATGAACGTAATCTTAGAACTTAAGGTAATTGCAGATGTTGGTTTAGTGGGCTTTCCCAATGTAGGTAAATCCACCCTTTTATCCCGTGTAACCAATGCAAGACCGAAGATTGGCAACTATCATTTTACCACATTAAGTCCTAATCTAGGCGTGGTTGATATGGAAGGCGGCGGTTTTGTTATTGCCGATATCCCCGGGCTAATTGAAGGAGCATCGGAGGGGTTAGGTCTTGGACACGAATTTTTAAGACATATAGAGAGAACTAAGGTAATTATCCATCTTGTGGATGCAGCTTCGACAGAGGGAAGAGATCCAATTGATGATATTAATTTAATTAATTCAGAACTTGTAGCATATAATTCTGAACTAGCAAAACTTCCCCAAGTAATTGCTGCCAATAAGACAGATGTATTGTTGGAAGAGGATGCACAGGCAGTAGTTCAAAAGTTAAAAGATACCTTTGAACCACAGGGAATGCAGGTGTTTTCCATTTCTGCTGTAAGCGGAAAAGGTATGAAGGAACTGCTATATCATGTAAAGAGTATGTTAAATAACCTGGATCAAGCACCAGTGGTCTTTGAACGCGAATACTTCCATGAAAATAAGATTGATATGAACTTACCGTTTGAAGTATGGAAAGAAGAGGACGTTTATGTTGTTGAAGGTCCAAGAATTGAAAGAATGCTTGGTTATACCAACATAGACTCTGAAAAAGGATTTGAGTTCTTCCAAAATTTCTTAAAGGATAACGGAATTCTAGAACAGCTAGAGGAGCTTGGAATCAGTGAAGGTGATACCGTTCGTATGTATGGCTTAAGTTTTGACTACTATAAGTAAAATTTTTAAGAAGAGGTAAGGAATTAAATTACCTATAAATTATTTAAAGTACTTATCATAATATTATTATAAGAGGAGATAACTATGACAACGAAGCAAAGAGCATATTTAAAGGGGCTTGCAATGACAATAGATCCAATTTATCAAATCGGGAAGTCTTCCCTTACGCCAGAACTTACTGATGGCGTAGCACAGGCATTGGAAGCAAGAGAATTAATCAAAATCAATGTATTAAAAAATTGCATGGATGATCCAAATGAATTGGCACGTACTTTATCAGAACGTACCCATTCAGAAATTGTTCAGGTAATCGGAAAGAAGATAGTTCTGTATAAAGAGTCAAAGGATAAAAAGAAAATAGTTCTTCCTGTTGAAAAGAAAACCAAGAAAATTGTAGAGGAATAATAAAGCAATTTATTGGAGGACATAAAGTTTCAACTGATTGGAGGATGAGTATGAAAAAGGTCGGTATCATGGGAGGTACCTTTAATCCGGTACATTTCGGACATTTATTTCTCGCTGAACGTACCTATGAGCAACTGGAACTGGATCAAGTGTTATTTATTCCTTCCAAAAATCCTCCCCACAAGCAAAAACCCCAAGAGGTTACTGATCAGCAAAGAGTAGAAATGTTGTTATTAGCGACAGAAGATAACCCACACTTTGAAGTATCTGTAATGGAACTTGAGCGTGATGGAACCACCTATACTGCGGATACCTTATCAATTTTAACGAGAGATAATCCTGATACGCAGTACTATTTTATCGTTGGTGCGGATTCTTTGTTTTCTTTACCGGAATGGTGGTCACCGGAGATTATTTTTGAGAAATGTGTGGTAGCAGCGGCTTGTCGTGATCAGGTGAACAAAGAGGGATTAGAGCAGCAAGCTGAATTTTTAAGACGCACATATAATGCAAAGATTGAAATAATTGATATGCCAACCCTTATGATTTCTTCCAGTGAGATTAAAGATAACCTTTCCAGAGGGAAGTCAATTAAATATTATGTACCAACTACAATTGAAGATTATATTAAAAAGAACAAGCTTTATTTGTTCCCCATGGAGGCTTAGGCAGCATGACATTAGAATATATACGTGACAACTTGGATGGGGTATTAAAAAAATCAAGATTTCAGCATAGTATTGGTGTTGAAGAAGTTGCTTGTGATTTAGCAGCAATCTATGGCTATGATGTGGAAAAGGCTGGCCTTGCAGGTTTATTACATGATTGTGCCAAGAATTTATCCGATCAGGAGCTATTAGATAACTGTAAGGAGAATAATATTGCAGTAAGTGAAATGGAAGAACGTTTCCCCTATCTGCTGCATGGAAAAGTGGGAGCAGTTTTGGCGGAAAGTAAGTACGAAGTGAAGGATGAGGAAATACTTAATTCGATTCGTTATCATACCACTGGACGTCCAAACATGACACTGCTGGATAAAATCATTTTTACAGCGGATTATATAGAACCTTACCGTGAGCCGCTTCCAAGAATCGAAGATATCAGGTGGACTGCTTATACGGATTTGGATTATGCAGTAACAATGATTTATGACAATATTTTAAGCTATTTAAACGGAATACATGCTGAAATTGACCACATGTCAGAAGAGGCATATGAGTATTATAAGACATTAATAGAGGCTCGTGAATGAAAGGGGATTGCAATGGACAATTCAAAATTAATGGTAAAACTGGCTTATGAAGCCATGGATGAAAAAAAGGCGGAAGATATTCAGGTTATTGAAATTAAAGATATTTCCATAATCGCAGATTATTTTATTATCGCAAATGGTACTAACTCTTCACAGGTAGATGCATTAGTAGCGTCTGTATCAGATAAGCTTGGTAGAAATGGTTTTGAGCCAAAGAGAATAGAAGGTGTTCGTTCTGCCAGCTGGATTTTAATGGATTATGGCGATGTTGTAGTGCATGTATTTTCAAAAGAAGATCGTCTCTTTTATAATCTAGAGCGTATCTGGAGAGATGGTAAATTGGTTAGTAAGGAACAACTTGATAACTAAATATATAAAATGATTTACCCGACAAAAGCTAATCAAGCTTAGGGATGATGAATATAACTGTATCTATATTCATCTGGACTTGCCTTACCCATGTAGAAATCACCTAAAAATCAGGAAATTTCTACATGGCCGGTCTGCGCCATCTGAATATAAATACAGCCATATTCATCTGGTTTAGTTTATCAAGGCTTTTGTCTGGTAAATCATAAGATGAATTGAACGTCAAAAGCAAAGAAATTCTGTGTAAGATGAAACGACAAGCTGTTTCACTTGTCATGGATAAAGGAAAAGGATAGAGAATTCAATTGAGTAAATCACTTGAATTCTCTATCCTTTGTTCTTGTATAAAAGACTGTTAGTAGACCTTTTCTATGTAGCTCGTTAGTTATTGAAACATACGGAATAATCCAATTACCTTACCTTGAATGTTAAGGTCTGTTGCAATGATTGGCTCCATAGTATCATTTTCTGGTTGTAATCGATAAAATCCATTTTCTTTATAAAAGGTTTTTACAGTAACCTCTTCCCCAAGAAGTGCTACTACATAATCGCCATTCTTCGCATGAGACTGCTTCTGGACTAAAATCTTATCACCATTATAAATACCAACATTAATCATACTGTTTCCTTTTACCTTCAACATAAACGTATCCTCATTTGGCATATATTCTGCTGGTATCGGGAAATAACTATCAATATTCTCAACCGCAAGAATTGGCTGACCGGCAGTAATGGTGCCAACAATCGGTACATTCACAAGATCACGTCTGGTTAAATTGAATTCATCATCAATAATTTCAATTGCACGAGGCTTGGAAGGATCACGTCTAATATAGCCATTCTTCTCCAAGGTTTCAAGATGAGAGTGTACGGATGAGGTTGATTTTAACTTCACGGCTTCACAAATCTCTCGAACAGCCGGTGGATATCCCTTATTAATAATCTGGGACTTCAAATATTCTAAAATTTCTTTTTGCTTATTACTGATTCTACCATATCCCATAAGAATTATTATTATCCTCCCTTTCCTATTTACACCATTATAACATATTTAAAATATAAATGCAAAACTTATGTTCTGAAAAACGAAAAAATGTTTGCAAAACAAAATATATGTTCGATTTTTGTGTTGACAAGCTTGTATTTATTTGCTATTATCTCAATATAGAAACAAATGTTCGGATAGTATGTTCGAATAATGTGTTTGACTATATAACCAAAATTACCAGTGAGTTAGGAATATAGTTAGAAATATTAAATTATTAAAATAATTTTTTAAAGAGACATCCGGTGACCTTACTCCAATTTATAATTTATATATTAGTTAATCAATCATAGCTATTTAGGAGGTAATTGAGATGAATAGAAGTAACATATTAATAGAAGGACAAGCTTATTATCAGTTGAACAAAAGAAGGATCTGGACGATAGGAGCTATAATCTTAGTTCTTGCTATCATTTTCTCCGTTGGATTTATCACCAAGACAGTTACAGCACAAAGAATATCAGAGCGTGCAAAGTATGTTACAAGTATTGAGGTGCAAAAAGGTGACTCCTTGTGGAGTATTGCCAGCCAATATATAAGCGAAGAATACACAGATATGAACCAATACATAGAAGAGATTAAGTACAGCAATGGATTAGCAACCGATGTGATCAACACAGGTAATTTTATTATAGTACCATATTACGCGGATGTAGCCAACTAACTACTTTTTTTATAAATTTCCTTAGGGGCTTTTGCAAAATCATATTTTGCAAAAGCCTTTCGCCTGTCTAAAAATGATAGAATGGAAATCAAGACTATAGAATTTTAAAATAGAGTAGAATTTATTATTTATTAGGACTATAATATGCGTTGAAGTAATGCAATTCATTAGTTTTATATCTTGATATATCACGTTTGAACTAGTAGAAGTACTAATTTAAGTTGTTAGAGGAGACTAAGTGAACAATGATAAAACCATTTATTAGTGACATTATTAATTCTAAATTTGAGTTATATAACATTAGAGTAATGCAAGAGGGTAAATTGATTGCAGGGCATGATTTTGCACCAAATATCAGACGCCCAATTTATTCAGTGACGAAAAGCTTTACTTCAACAGCGCTCGGTCTGGCAATGGATGAAAGTGATCTAAGGTTGGAGGATAGTATCCTTAAATATTTAGAAGCTGATTTACCAACTACTTGTTCTCAGGATATAAGGGAGTCACTGGAACATATTTCAATCCAACGATTATTAACCATGTCAGTTTTCGGCTATCCTTTTCGACCCAAAGGTGATGATTGGATATCTTATTCACTTCAGGTTCCTTTATCCAACGTACAAAAAGAGAAATTCGCATATTCCAATATACCAGCTTACTTAATTGGAGTTATTGTTGAGAAAGTGGTTAAGAAAAATGTGATGGATTTTTTACAACCAAGACTTATGGAACCGTTAGGAATTAAATCACCCATTTATAGCAACTGTCCCCAGGGACATTTTAACGGGGCTACTGGAATGGAATTAACAGTAGAGGAGCTAGCCTTATTTGGTCAGTTATACTTACAAAAGGGTAATTGGAAAGATAAAACCCTTATTAATCCAAGCTGGGTAGACCAAGCTACAAGAAAGCATATTGATAACAAGGATTATGGCTATGGTTATTATTTTTGGATTACAAAGCCTACGGGTTACCTAATGAGTGGTAAATTGGGTCAGCGGTGTTATGTATTTCCAGAAAAGCAGTTAGTTATTACCTACCTAGGCAATTTAGATACTGAGGATAATAATCATCAAGTTGATATGTTAATGTTGGAGCATTTCTATGAAAAGTTATAGTAAGTATATATAATGGTGGATTTAAGTCAATAATTGAAATAGTCATGGTCCAACTTTTAAAGTAGTAAAACAAAAATTGAAATTAGGAGGCATTCATCATGCAAGAAATATTTAATCGTAGAAGCGTTCGTAAATTTAAAGATCAGGTGGTTGAACCAGAAAAAATTGATAAAATACTAAGAGCAGCAATGCAGGCACCTTCGGCAGCCAATCAACAACCTTGGGAATTTATTGTGATAGAAAATAAAGAAAAGCTACAGGAGTTGTCAGATGTATCACCTTATGCGAAGCCAACTGCAAGTTCAGGTGTTACTTTTGTACTTTTAGCAGATGCGAATACATTTAGAGTACCTACAGCTTGGGAACAGGACATGGGTGCAGTTTCCCAGAATATGTTACTTGAGGCAGTTCATTTGGGCCTTGGGGGAGTATGGCTTGGAGTACAGACG
>JAFACO010000147.1 GCA_023425485.1 Bacillota bacterium | reverse complement strand
TATTCATCTCTTTCAGTTTAGGAAGGCTTTTGACACTCTAACCATACACACATATTCATCATTAAAGTATAATTATGACTTTTGACACTTTAATCATAATAGATAAAAGAAAAAAGCAGGGAGGTCGTTATGAAGCTGGCGATTGTAGATGATGACAAGAAGGCAACGGATTTATTGGAGAGTTATATCACAAGATTTGAAAGTGAGAATAACGTATCAATTCAGGTATCTGTATTTCATCACCCTAACGATTTTTTGAGCACTTACAGTGAGGATTATGATCTGGTATTAATGGATATTGAGATGCCAGGGCTGAATGGAATTGAGACGGCGAGAGAACTTCGCAGAATGGACAAGCATGTGGTTCTTATCTTCATAACCAATATGGCTCAATATGCAATTAATGGTTACGAAGTAGAGGCAATCGACTACGTAATAAAGCCAGTATCCTATGCAGATTTTATTTTAAAGATACAAAAAGCAATGCGCTATATTAATAGAAATCAGGATAAAAAGTTAATATTAAATACCTCTGAAGGAGTGGTTCACCTTCACGTATCAGACATTCTGTATGTCGAAGTAATTCGGCATTATCTGCTTTACCATACCATAAATGGAAATTTTACGGTTCGAGGTGTGATGAAGGAGCTGGAGGAAGGTTTGGCGGAGTATCACTTTGTTCGAAGTAATCATTGCTACTTGATTAATTTGAAATATGTGGAAGCAATTAGTGGAAACGTGGTTAAGGTTGGCGGTGATGAGTTACAGATCAGTAGAAATAAGAAAAATGATTTACTAATGGAATTTACTAGATATGTGGGAGGTATGCAATAATGAGCGCACTGGATATTTTTGAAGAATTACGCTTTATTGTGGAACTTGTTATTGCAGAGCAGCTATTTGTCTGGTCCTTTGCAAAAAGGAAGAATAACTTCTGGACAAAATTCTGTCTTGGATTCCTTGTACTGTCTGTCTTATCAGTTCTGTACATTAATATTCGAGATTTTGTTGGTGGATATGAAATTGAGTTGCTTATGAATACGGTATCAATATCCTGGTACATTGCTTTGGCAATTTTAACGATCATACATATCCTAATTTGTTATGAGATAACCATAAGCGATGCATTGTTCATGGGAATTGCGGGATATTCTGTCCAGCATCTGGAATACATTATCGTTAATGAGGTACTAGCCAGAGGTATATGGAAGAACCTGTTGAATCATTTATGGCTCTATATCATTATCTGCGTTATTACCTGTGCAATTTGGTATTATTTTATTGCAAGAGTATTTGCCACAAAATTAAAAGTAGCTGGTGGTGTTCTGTATGAAGATCGGATACAAACAGTCCTATATTTTCTCTTAATGTTTATTGTTTTGTTTTTCACGGCTTTTTTAGGTCAGGATATCTTCTTAAATGGTACCAATGACTATAGCAGTGTTAATTATCAGGGGGCGACCTTTGACTTCTTCAGCTGTACATTAGTATTGGTGGTGCAATACAGTGTTTTCCGTATCGTAAATTTAAATAGAGAAAAAGAAATAGTAAAACAGTTGCTCTACGAGCGACAAAAGCAATACAAGCAGTCCAAGGAAAATATAGATATTATTAATCAGAAATGCCATGACCTAAAGCATCAAATACAAGCTTTGAAAGCTGCAAAGAGTGAGGAATTGGATAAGTATATTGACGAGGTTGAAGATTCTATTATGTTCTATGACACAGTAGTAAAGACGGAAAATGAAGTTTTGAATACTATTCTTACGGAAAAGAGTCTCTATTGTGAAAAACACCGTATAAAACTGTCCTGTATGGTAGATGCAAGTCAGCTGGATTTTATGAGTACCTTAGACATCTATGCACTCCTCGGAAATGCCTTGGATAATGCAATAGAGAGCGTCAGCAAGAATATGGATAAGGAGAAGAGAGTAGTCAGCCTCACCATTTCTGCAAACGGTAGTTTTCTATGCATTCAGACCAATAATTATTATGAAGGAAAAATGCAATTTGAAGATGGAATACCAATAACGACAAAGAAAAATCGCACTTATCACGGCTTTGGTATGAAGAGTATGAAGCATTTGGCTGAAAAATATGGTGGCTCTCTATATACAAGTCTAAACAATGATATATTCATGCTTCAAATTGTAATACCAATCCCAGCAGAATTTGTACGGTTGCTAAAGGAAGCCAAGGCGGAAAAAGCAGGGTTATTGAATGAAATCTAAAGTGAACAATCATCCCTGAGCAGATTATGCCTTTTAAAAAGCAGTTTGTGCCATTCGAATTCTATAATCCTATGGATATGCTATTATGTAGACAATATATCATGTAAAAGAACATGATATTGGCACTTTGTGCCAGAGATGCGCATTCACTTCGTTCAGCGCTAATCTAATGTAGTTATATTCTATCTGGAGGATAAGAATGTTAAAAAATCAGTCGATTATTGATAAAATGAGTTTAGAAGAAAAGGCAGCTATGATGTCAGGAAGAGATACCTGGACTACCGTTGCCTATGAAAGTTACGGGATTCCGTCCATATTTCTAGCAGATGGACCTCATGGACTTAGAAAGCAAGCTGGTGCTGCAGATCACCTTGGCCTTAATGCCAGCTTACCCTCTACCTGTTTCCCAACCGCTGCTACTGTTGCAAATAGCTGGGATGAAAAACTGGGTGAAGAACTTGGAGAGTATCTTGGGGAAGAGGCAGTGGCTTTAGGCGTGGATATGATTCTTGGACCAGGATTAAATATTAAAAGAAGTCCTTTATGCGGAAGGAACTTTGAATATTTTAGTGAAGATCCCTATTTATCTGGCAAGATGGCAGCTGCCTACATTCGTGGTATTCAAAAAAAGGGTGTAGCTGCCTGTCCGAAGCATTTTGCTGCGAACAGTCAGGAGCTTCGCAGAATGACAAATGATTCTGTCATTGACGAAAGAACCTTCCGCGAAATTTATACCACTGGGTTTGAAATAGCAGTGAAAGAAGGCAAATCCAAGGCTATTATGACGTCTTACAATCTGATTAACGGTGTTTATGCTAATGAGAGTGCGCATTTGTTGCAGGAAATATTGGTTAAGGAATGGGGCTTTGACGGCGTTGTAGTATCCGATTGGGGTGGAAGCAATGACCATGTTCTAGGTGTCCAGAACGGAAGCCACTTGGAGATGCCTTCCACTGGTAAAATGGGTGCAAAGGAACTGGTAAAGGCTGTTGAAAGCGGAAGACTAAAGGAGCAAGTTCTGAATCAAAGAGTGGATGAATTACTTTCAGTAATTCTAGATGTAAGTGATGCTGTAAAGAAAGCAAAGAAAGACTTTGATATAAAACTACATCATAACTTTGCAGAAAAAGTGGCCAAAGAGAGTATTGTTTTACTTAAGAATGATGATAACATATTACCGCTTTCAAAAGGGGCTAAGATTACGATCCTTGGTGATTTTGCAGATAAACCACGCTACCAAGGTGCAGGCTCGTCCATGGTTAACCCAACGAAAGTAGATTCGACTCTATCAGTAATTAATGACTATGCTTTAGTATTAACTGCGTATGAACAAGGGTATGAACGTAATAAGAAGACTGATGCAAAGTTATTAGAAAGAGCGAAAGAGGCGGCCAAGCAATCAGAATATGTACTTATCTATGCTGGTTTGGATGAAATCAGGGAAACCGAAGGTATGGATCGAACAGACATGAAAATGCCCCAGAACCAATTGGAGCTCATTGATGAGATAACCAAAGTCAACAATAATGTTATTGTAATTTTATCAGCGGGTTCTGTAATAGAAATGCCTTGGATACATAAGGTAAAGGCTGTGGTACATGGCTATTTGAGCGGGCAGGCAGGAGCAAGTGCCATGCTGGATGTTATAACTGGTAAATATAATCCTTCCGGTAAGCTGAATGAAACCTATCCAATTGAATATGAAGATACCCCCAACTATCGTTTTTACCCAGGAAAAGAACGAACCAGCGAATATCGTGAAGGTCCTTATGTTGGTTATCGCTATTATGAAACAGCTGGACAGGAGGTATTGTATCCCTTTGGATATGGTTTGAGCTACACCACCTTTACTTACTCTGACTTAAAGGTTTCAAGGGAAGGTGCAGCCTTCCGATTAAAGAACTCTGGTAAAGTGGATGGAGCTGAAGTTTGCCAGCTCTATATTGGAACAAGATCTAATCAGATTTTCAGACCAATCAGGGAATTAAAAGGCTTTAAGAAAGTATTTTTAAAAGCTGGTGAAGAGAAGGAAATCTTCCTGCCCTTTGATGACAAAACCTTCCGTTATTATCATATTCATACCAATCAGTGGGAGACTGAAGCCGGCACATATACCGTTGAAATCGGAATTAATTCTAAGGAAATGGTGCTTCAATCTACAATTGATATAGAGGGTACCAATGCAAAATCACCTTACGTAAAAGAGATTCTCCCAGCATATTTTACTGGCAAAGTAACGAAGGTGGATGATTATCAGTTTGAACAGATTTTAGATATTCCGGTACCGAATAGTAAATGGGATAAATCAGGATTACTGGGGATCAACGATTCCATCTGCCAGCTGTATTATGCTAAGAGTTTACTCGCAAGGCTAGTGTATAAGGTACTAACCTCAATTAAAAATCAAAGTGAGAAACAGGGAAAACCAAACCTTAATGTTTTGTTCATCTACAATATGCCCTTCCGTGGTCTAGCGAAGATGACCGGAGGTGCAATTACCATGGAGATGGCTTATGCGCTGGTGGAAATAGTAAATGGTAAAGGAGTTAAAGGTTTCTATCATTTCGTTAAGGCATTTTTTAAGAAATAAGAGAGGATGGAATACCATGGACTTAGTGAACAAAATAAAAGTATGGAAAGACAGCCATCCAAATTTATATGAATTTATACTATTTAATATTATGAGTAATGTTGCTACTATAACAAATTTTTGTGTACTTTGGTTGGGCAATGGAGTATTTTTTAAAGCACTTTCAGATAGGGACTTCTCCTGGTTTATCTTTGATTATTCCAAGGAGAATGGCGGACTTAGTGGTTTTTTAGCCTTTCTATTAGCCTATATCTGTGCACAAACTGTGAACTTTATTGTACAGAGAAAAGTTGTATTTACAGCAACTGTAAAAATATCAAAGGTATTACCTTGGTATTTAATAACCGTTATTGCAGCCGGAATCATATCTATTTGGCTTCCGCCTTATATGATTGCTTTAATGAAACCTTACGTAGGCGGCTTTGCAGCGACCTTGGCAAATGCAATCAATATTATTATACAGGTGGTTATTAACTATCCAATGCTTAAACTGGTTGTTATGAAAAAATAAAAAAAGTTCCGATACCTCATAGAAGGAAATCTTCAGAGGAATCGGAGCTTTTATTCAATTCTATTAGTCTAAACGTTAATTGAGAGAATTCATTTTAAAACTCACGTTTTTTATAAAAGACTTGAGAAACTTGTAAGGATATAATCATTAATATAAGCCAGAAAATAACACCAATAAGTAAGGTTATATATTGATTAGCTTCTACCCATGTGCTAATATCAGCAATTTGATTTATTGAAATTTTATCTTTTAAAAAATTTGACAAAACCAGGGCTATTAATGGCAAGCCTAGAAATGGAATGTAAGAATAAAATTTCGCCTTCGTATAACCAAGTTTAAAATATAATGGAAGTTGAATAGCCTGAACAATGCTAAAAACAAAAAACAAGGCAAGGGTAGATAACACTGTTTCAAATAAATTAAAATCATATTTCATTATCTTTGATACCAGAATAGAATAGATAAATGAAAGTATTCCAGCACATGCGTTAAAGATAAATGCAAATAAATATCTACCGTTTACTACGGTAATTCGATTGATGGAAAGAGAAGTATATAGGGCATCTATGCCATTCTTATCGCCAACAGCAAATGGATAGCTGACATATAAGGAGGAGTATACCATCAGCATAGCTATTGCAGAGACAGTGTTTTTCCAGGTTATCATCATAAAAAGTGCTACTATTGAAAATAGAAATAGATTTTTCAGTGTCAGATATGGTTTTATAGTAATATAATCCAACTTAGCAAAAGATAAAGCTCTATTCATATAATTTTACCCCCTTGTTCATATAAATAATGATTTCATCAAGAGTTACCGGTTCAAAGAGCAAGCTTTTAGGTAACTTATTCATATTTGCGGTTTCAGTCATCCCCTCAAATCCTGTGTTGTGCTCCCGAAGACCAATAATTAACTTCTTTTGCTCTGTATTTACTTCTCGTAAGCCACCTTTTACTAATACATATTTTTCAAGTAGATCTTCTTTTGAGCCTGTATATATAATCTTACCATCTAAGATAAAGGTAATGTAGTCCGCAATCTTCTCTAGATCCGAGGTTATATGGGTGGAAAATAAGATGCTTCTATTTTCATTAGTAACAAAGTTCATCAACAGATCACAGAGCTCATCGCGTGCCACTGGGTCCAGACCACTCGTTGGCTCGTCAAGAATAAGAAGCTTTGCATCGTGGGACAAAGCGACAGCTACCATTAACTTAACCTTCATACCACGAGATAATTCTTTTATTTTCTTTTTCTTGTCTATTTTAAACTTACTTAATAGACTTGAATATTTATTGCTGTTCCAGTTTCGGTAGAAGGGAGCAACAGCTTTTTCTACATCGCTGGTGGTCCAATCCTCCACATAAAAAGGAGAATCCATAACGATGCCAATCTGATCATAGATTTGATCTGCATGTTCCTTGTGGCTTAAACCAAATAATTTTATGTCACCAGCTTGATAATTAAGCATATTCAATATTGATTTAATAGTAGTGGTTTTACCAGCTCCATTTGGTCCAATGAATCCCATGATATATCCTTTGGGGATATGAAAAGAAACATTTTTTAACGAAAAAGAATCATAACTCTTAATTAGTCCATTTACCTCTAAAACGTTATTCATACTTAACCTCCTTATAAAGCACTTCCAACATTTCAATAACCTCGTTCATGCTAATTCCACCGTTCATGGCAGCAGTAATAGCTTCTGTTAAACTAACCTCTACTTTACGAAGTGCATTTTCCCTTGCCATTTCTTTGTTCTGAGGTAAGATATAGCAGCCTTTTCCTTGTACATTGACAACAAAACCTTCTTCTTCCAAATCGCTGTAAGCCCTGGTTGTAGTTATAACGCTAATTTTCAGGTCCTTTGCCAGTTGGCGTATCGAGGGGAGTAAATCATCCTCGCGAAGTTCTCCTGAAAAAATAGCTTCTTTAATCTGCGATTTGATCTGCTCGTAGATTGGAGTCCCCGAGCGGTTGGATACTATAATTTTCAATTAGTCACCACCTTTATATACACATATATACAGTATAAGCA
>JAFACO010000226.1 GCA_023425485.1 Bacillota bacterium | reverse complement strand
GTTGAAGATAATGTTTCTTTTGATAAATCCCCCTCTGATATATTGAATGAATATGTTTCACGTCAATCTACAAAGTCTTCCTCTTTTAACGGATTGGATGCAATGGCTGCAATCTTCCTATTGTTTTTAGGATATTCCGCTTTCCGTGGTAGTTTTGGTCTTTTCCAGCAATTTAGTTTATCCAGAAAAAACAGCTACCTAAGTTTAGTTTTATCATTATCCTCAATAGCACTTTTTATGGCCATATTATCAAATATCTTTACCTTCGCTGCAAAAACAGCTTCCGACGCCTTTGCTCGCTTTCCCTACTGGTTTACATTATACGAGGGTATCTATGAAAGGACGAATGTTCTTGATTATTTTTCAGAACCTTATGTACTAAAAAGCCCAGCTTTTTATTTAGAAAACTTCCTATTTAACACCTTTTTATTTATTTTATTTGCAATGCTTGGTTTACTAATCTCTTTAGTTTATTACCGAATTAATCGTGTTGCAAAAATAATCTTGAATATTACTCTCATCTCTTTTGTAATTCTAAACGAGCAGATACTAAATACACTTTTTGGTGAGAGTACCTTACAAAATCTCTCTAAATTTTTTGACACCATCTTCGGAATAAGTTCAGGTATGCCAATATACGGACTGGTAACTCTCTTATTCGCTAGTGCTGTAATTCTATTCTTTAATTGGCTCCTAATTAAGCGTGTTCTTTTAAGAAGATAATTTATAAGTTTTTAAAACGAATTAGATGAAACAACAAGCATTATGTACTCTTATATACCATTACAGTTTAGCATCAATTCTAAGTATAATAACATGGATTTGATATATGATATAGGAAACATTTATTGAACTCATATCATATATTTGGCTCGGTTGTAATGTACTTATATACCAGAATGAAATCTAAGTCTATCCAAGGGATACTTGACTTATTTATCATTCTGGTATATGTTTTGTTATAACTAAAGTTGTATGTTAATCATAAGAAAAGATAAAATTATTAACCTCTTATGATACTATAGAAAAATGAGCACCCTTTTGGTGCTGGAGGTAGCGATGAATGACAGAAATCTGACCTTGCTTACAGACTTTTATGAATTAACCATGATGCAGGGTTATTATAATACGAAGAACAATGAGACAGTTATCTTTGATCTTTTCTATCGGGAGAACCCCTCTGGTAATGGCTATGCTATCTGTGCAGGCCTGGAGCAGGTAATTGAATATATTAACGATTTGCATTTTAGACCGGATGACATTGAATACTTAAGAACCCTGTCTATTTTTAATGAGGATTTCTTAAGTTACTTGAGTGATTTTCGATTCACTGGAGATATCTATGCAATACCGGAAGGTACTGTAGTATTTCCATCAGAACCACTTGTAAAAGTAATTGCTCCAATTATGGAGGCACAACTTGTAGAAACTGCGCTTCTTAATATAATTAATCATCAAAGCTTGATTGCTACAAAGGCTTCCCGCGTGGTTTACGCCGCAGGAGGCGAGCCTGTATTAGAATTTGGGCTTCGCCGTGCTCAAGGTCCGGATGCAGGTGTACTTGGTGCAAGGGCCGCTGTCATTGGCGGTTGTATTGGCACCAGCAATGTACTAGCTGGTAAACTTTTTGATATTCCAGTACTGGGTACACACGCTCATAGCTGGATTATGAGTTTTGACGATGAACTCACAGCCTTCCGTAAATATGCAGAGCTTTATCCACAAAACACGACTCTGCTTGTTGATACCTATGACACACTAAGGTCCGGTGTTGTTAATGCCATCAAAATATTTGAAGAGTTAAGGAGCCAAGATAGAATGCCTGCAAAATATGGTATTCGCCTTGATAGCGGCGATCTTGCCTACCTCTCCAAAAAAGCAAGGAAGATGCTTGATAATGCAGGCTTTAAAGATGCTTCTATTACTGCCTCCAGTGACTTGGACGAGTATTTAATTGACTCTTTAAAAACACAAGGTGCTAAAATTGACACCTGGGGAGTTGGTACTAAGCTCATTACCTCCAGAGATTGCCCAGCTTTTGGTGGCGTCTATAAGTTAGCAGCAGTTCAGAAAAACGGTAGCTTTCAGCCAAAAATCAAGCTGTCAGAAAATCAATGGAAAATTACCAATCCCGGTAATAAAAAAATATATAGAGTTTACGAAAAAGAAAGCGGTAAGATAAAGGCCGACCTTATTACCTTAGCAGAAGAGGAATATCGCTCTGAAAATCCTCTGCTGCTCTTCGATCCGATTGCAACCTGGAAGAAAACCTACCTTGAACCAAATTCCTATACCTTAAGAGAATTACTTGTTCCAGTTTTTCTTAAAGGTAAATGTGTGTACAAGACTCCTCCCGTTATGGAAATCAGAGACTATTGCCTAAAAGAGCAAGAAACTCTATGGGATGAGGCTAGAAGACTCGTGAACCCTCATATGGTCTATGTTGATCTCTCTGTAAAGTTGTTCCGTATGAAGTCTGAACTACTGGACACCCTTGCAGAAAAGACCAAATAATAATGCTTATTGTACTTGGATTTTTTACCATTATTTCTCGGTGAAATATTTTTATTTTTTAGTTATTTTTTTATCTAATTATGTTATACTTGAGAAAGTAAATAGACACATACGACACAGAGTAGGGGGCCATGGTCTTCTGCTCTGTATCATTGATAATCCAATTGAATACTAACGATTGGTTTTTGTAAAAAGGGGAAATTTAATTGAATAAAAAGAATTTAATCATTGTCATAAGCTCGTCCTTGTCACTCCTTATTATTTGTACACTTATCTTTATTGCAATTGCCCAAGCACATGGTGATGACACACTACCAACTAGCACTTCTTCCGAAACCGACCAATCACCAGGTTATGATCTTGATGATGAAAATGACGACGATACATATATTCCCAGTACCGACATAGATGCAACACCAACACCACATGCAACAGAAATTCCAGAAGAGCCCTTTGTTCCTGCAACCGAAATGGATTTGGATCCCTCCAGCATAACTGTTTTTGTAAACAAAGAATTCTCTTTGCCTAAAAATTATAAACCAGAAGATCTTGTAACCCCAGATGTCTTCTTTGATCTTATCTATTATGACGAAAGAACCTTAATGCGCCCCGAGGCAGCAACTGCGTTGGAGCAGCTATTTCAGGCTGCAAGTGAACAAGGTTATGAACTGGCTGGTATCTCTGGATACCGCTCCTACCAAAGACAGAAAAAAATATTTACAGATAATATTCTTACAAAAGGAAAATCACATACCTTAAAATACTCAGCCGTTCCCGGCACCAGTGAGCATCAAACCGGACTGACCATGGATATATCCTGTTTAGCAATTAACTATGATCTGTCTACAACCTTTGGTACCATACCAGAAGGTATCTGGGTTGCAGAAAATGCCCATCTTTTTGGATTTACTATCAGGTATCCCGAGGATAAGGTAGATATTACCGGTTATGCCTATGAACCCTGGCATTTGCGTTATGTAGGAAAAGGATTAGCCAAGTATCTATATGATAATGATCTGACACTGGAAGAGTATTATCATTATACACCAAGTAAGGATTTTAACTTTGAAGCGATGTATGCTGACTTAATTAACATCACACCTAAACCCTCCCAGTTCCCTATGGATGGAGAAGGTATTGTTCTTGGTGAGAATGGTGAAATTATAGAAGGAGAATTAGGCGAAGAGACAGCTCCTCCTGATACAGAAGAGCCAACAGATGATGACAAGGACGGCAAAGGCGACAAGGGTGATAAAGGAGGTAAAGATGATGACTCTAAGGATGACATCAAAGTAACTCCCACCATACCAATCTCCCCAACCCCTACCATAACCCCGTCACCTACCCCTACGATTACAGTAACCCTACCCCCGAAAGATACCGAAGAAATACCTGAAGATATCGAAGAGGTACCAGAGAGTACAGATCCAGTTGAATCAGGCGACAATGGAGGACCCGGTGTATCCACTACTCCTACCCCAACCGTTCCACCAGTAAATCAGTCGAATATACAATAGATTATATAAGTACTTTTGTTTCACAACACGATTTAAGAATTGCCCTTATGAATATTCTAAAATATTGTAATCCGGAGGTTATCTATGCGATTGATCTTGATTTTGCTATTTTTATTAATATTTTTTATTGTAAGCATTCCTCTCTTTCTAATTGAATTTATCATAGGACGTTTTAACAAACGCGCTATGGTAGCTAATTCTCAAGCAATTGTTGTGTTTGCTTTCCGTGTAATCTTATTTATTGGCGGTGTAAAAAGTACTGTAATTGGTCGAAACAATATACCAAAGAATGAAGCGGTATTGTATGTTGCTAATCACAGAAGTTATTTTGATGTTCTTGTGGCATATGCCTCGCTTCCAACATTAACCGGTTTTATGGCGAAAAAGGAAATTGCTAAGATTCCTATCTTACGAACTTGGATGCGTTTATTACAATGTTTATTTTTAGATCGCAGTGATATTAAACAGGGATTAAAAACTATTTTACAGGGAATTGAACAGATAAAAGCTGGTTATTCTATCTTTATCTCTCCTGAAGGAACGAGAAGTCAGGGTACAGAAATGCTTCCCTTTAAAGAAGGCAGTTTTAAAATGGCAGAAAAAACAGGTTGTGCCATTATTCCTGTATCCATCAGCAATACGGATGAGGTTTTTGAAAATCATATGCCTTGGATTCGCAGTGCTCATGTCATTATAGAATACGGTACTCCAATTTATCCAAAAGAATTAAGTAAGGAACAACAAAAGTTTCTAGGTTCTCATGTTCAGGAGATAATTCGTGAGACCCTTGCAAAAAATGCATCACTTATATAATTTGTATTTTAACAAAATATCTATTTTCTTTTATTAAGAAAAATGATACAATAATAACGTTGTTCTATTGGGAATAGCATTAAGCAGAAAATCAGAGGAGGTACATATCTCATGGATACAATCTTTATCGTGTTGATTATCGTAGCGGTTGTGGTTGCAGCGATACTCATTACTTTATATTTTGTCGGAAGGAAACTTCAGAAAAGGCAGGAAGACTCACAGGCGCAAATGCAGGCAGCTGCCCAAACCGTATCCATTCTTGTTATTGATAAAAAAATGATGAAAATAACGGAAGCTAATCTTCCAAAGATGGTTCTTGAGCAAACACCAAAATATATGCGTCGTTCTAAAGTGCCGATTGTTAAAGCAAAAATTGGTCCTAAGGTAATGTCACTTATGTGTGATGCAAAGGTATTTGATTTAATTCCTGTTAAAAAAGAAGTTAAAGCAGTTCTTAGCGGCATATATATCATGGATGTTAAAGGATTAAGAGGAAATCTAGAGCCTAAAAAAGAGAAGAAATCTTTCTTTAAAAGAATTAGTTCCAACCTAAAAAAAGACAAAAAATAATGTAACTAATTAGATTTATGTTACAAAATAATATTTTTTTGCAGATTATATTCCTCTTACTTTCAAGACATAATTGTTTATAAAGTAAGAGGGTTTTTTTATCTATGGGATAGTTCGCCCTATTGAATAAAAATGCTACAAGGATACGCAGCTACGCACGCGATACAAAAAGGTGTGTAAATAAATTTTTAATTTGAGAATGTACGAAGCACACTTTTGTTCTATGCTATAAACAGAATTTGAGAGGTACTATGAAAAAGAGATATTTAATACTAATCGTTTTTATTACATTTGTTATGCTGTGTCTATTTTCCGGCTTACTATTTTATGCCTTTGATGTTCAAAGAAAAAAGGATTTACAAAATACTTCTGGTCAAGAACTGGAGCCTACAACTGCACCTACGAAAGCTCCGGCGCCTATAACTTCTACACCATCGCTTACTCCTTCCCCCACTTCTACACCTATTCCTGAAGAGCCAAAGGCACCAATTGTACTTGGTTTTAGCGGCGATGTTAACCTTGATGATATATCATATCCAATTGCAAAATATAAAGCAGCCAATGGTGATTTGACCAAATGTCTTTCTCCTGATTTATTAGACGAAATGAATGCAGCAGATATCATGATGCTTAACAATGAATTTGCCTTTAGTACCCGCGGAACTAAGGAGAAGAATAAGTCCTTTACCTTCCGTTCAGATCCTCAAAACGTTGAGATTTTAACTAAAATGGGTGTAGATATTGTATCCCTCGCAAATAATCATGCCCTAGACTTTGGCCCCGACGCCCTAACTGATACCTTTACCACTCTGGATGGAGCTGATATTGATTATATTGGTGCAGGCGATAATTTAGACAGAGCTAAGGCTCCCATGTATTATACCATTGGAGATAAAAAAGTCGCCTATGTCGCAGCCTCACGTGTTGTACCCGATATGAGCTGGTACGCCTCCGAGGACAAGCTCGGTATGTTAGGAACCTATGATTCTACAATTTTCGTTGCTTCTATTAAGGAAGCTGCAGAAAATAGTGACTATGTAATTGCCTTCGTGCATTGGGGTATCGAACGTAATAACTACCCAGAAGCTTATCAGCGCAACCTAGCAAAGCAATATATAGATGCGGGTGCTGATGCGGTTATTGGCTGCCATCCTCATGTGATGCAGGGTGTGGAATTCTATAAGGGAAAACCCATTGCATACAGTCTCGGAAACTTCTGGTTTGGCAGAGCCAATGTATACTCTGGAATGATAAAACTCTATCTTGATCCAGAGGATACTGTCAGAGTACAGTTACTTCCTGTGATGGCAAAGGATACTTATACGTACCTACTTACAGATGCTTCGGAACAAAAAGAATATTATAATTTTATGGAAGAACTATCACCTGATGTTAACTTTGATGAGAATGGTTTTATAACCCAAATTGATTAAATTGTATATATAAACTCCGGCTGATGTGTCAGCCGGAGTTTTACTTTGTACCTATAATCTAAACGATACTATAAACTTTACTTCTTCTGGTAACTTACTCATTAACTGATTCTATCACAATTCCCAGCCTATTCTTAGAGAGCTCCATTCCTCTCTCGGATAATGAATACATAAGATTTACTTCTATTCTATCCTCCTGTTCCTCTACTTTTAGAGAGGAGGTTTGAATATCTATATTTAAAACCCCATAAGGGGTCTGATAGGAAGTCTGTGTTATCTCTTTCGGACTAAATATCATTTTAGTCATCTGTGGTCCTTTTTTTGTTAAAGCCACTTGCTCTAGTGTGATCCTCAACCTATTTTCCAGAATTTTTTTACTATCACTCTCTTGTTCCTCATATTGGACATAGTGTACTTTATTTGTGAAATGATATATTCCAGGCACAGTAATTACAATCCCTTCCTCATCCCCATCTTGCCGTCCATCTATCGTTATCATAACTTCTTTCTTCATCCTTTAACCATACCTTTCTAGGCTTAATATCAACTAATTTGCAGGGCAATGCTACTCTCTGCTAGTCCAACCCCTGACCAAGTTATTTATGGATATTTTACTATCACAATCGGATATGTACAAGTTGTTTCCCTTGCCATAAATAAAAAAGTTGTATCTAGTAATTTAAGTAACCTTGAATACACTACCATATACTGGCAATACTATTGTTACAACGAACCGGTAGAAAATAAAGATTGACTTAATAAAGGATGGAGTATATATGAAGCAAAATAAGCATAGCCATAACGTACATATTAATAATAACTTTTCTGTTATAAGTGAAGTAACAAAAGCAAATAAGACGATACAAAGCAAAGGTAAAATAACAAAAAAAGATAAGTTTAGAGTTTACCTATTTCTCTCCATTTTATTATTTTGCACTATGACCTCAATGATTCTTATGGCAAAAGCAAAAGCTAACGAAGAAGTGCAGAGCCATATAGCCAAAGAGATTATTCGTTTTCATGTCATTGCAAATAGCGATAGTATAGAGGATCAAGCTCTTAAAATATTAGTTAAAAATGCTTTGGTACAGGACTTATCGCCCCTATTAAATGCTACAAACACTATTGACGAAGCTCGCTCTGTTTTAATTAGTAATATACACAATATCCAAGCAATTGCAGAAAAGATAATAAAAAGTGAAGGTTACCAATATCCTGTCACCGTTTCATTAGAAAATACTTATTTCCCATTAAAGATTTATGGCGAATACAACTTTCCTCCTGGGTATTATGAGGCTCTTCGTGTCCAAATAGGAAGTGCAGAAGGGCAGAATTGGTGGTGTGTCATGTTCCCACCTCTCTGTTTTGTAGATGAGACTTATAGTATCGTGGATGAAACCTCCGGTGATAAGTTAAAGCACCTATTAACCGAAGAAGAATATAACACCCTGCTTAATAAGAATACACCCATTAAGATAAAATTCAAGCTATGGGAAAGCATTAAAAATATTTTTAAATGATTTTCGTTTCATTGATAACACCTCAATCATGTGATAAAATACGTATAGATTTTATGAGTAATTAAATAAATTTCTATATAGACTTCAGCTTGGGAGGTTTTATGAATTCTATTACAGTGAACGCCTACGCTAAGATAAATCTTGGCTTAGA
>JAFACO010000158.1 GCA_023425485.1 Bacillota bacterium | reverse complement strand
GTTCATGAGTAAATAACCGCCGAAGGCTAGGAATATGAGATAAATTCTATCGAAATGAAAGAAACAAGCCAGAAGAAATACGATTATGCCAAAGCAAAGGTGAAGCATATGATAGATATTCTTGAATTTCTGCTGATTGTACATGACTTATTGCTCCTATTCGATATATGAATACCAGATAATGTTACGGATAATAATAATTATAGTAAGTTATAGATTTACCGTAATTTACCGTTAGTATATCATGAAGGGATTATTCCATCAAGAAAATAAGAAATGATAGGATTAGTTACTTTTTAGTACCAAGCTCGAAAACCTGCGGTTTCCTCGCTGTTTGGCTTTCGACAAACATAAATAATTAGGAATTATCCTTTGAAAGCAAGCTTTCACGGCTAATTCCTAATTATTTAGTTTTGTTCTTAGCAGTTGACAAATAGTAATATATTTAGGTAGAATTACCTAGAAGATCATATCTTGTTGAATTGTGGAAGTGGCTGTCGTATAATGAAAAAGACACTACCCTTTTTTATCAAATTGTAGGTGAGGATATTACATGAAGCATAGGTTATACATCGTGGTACCCTGTTATAATGAGCAGGAAGTTATTGATGAATCAGCAGATTTACTAAGCCAAAAATGTGAGCAATTGATCAGCCAGGGTAAGATTGATGAATCTAGCAGGATTGTAATTGTGAATGATGGTTCCACAGATCGTACGTGGGAGCTAATTGAGAACTTATACAAGAGGGATCAAAGATTCATTGGAATTGATTTAAGCAGAAATCAAGGTCATCAGTATGCTGTATTAGCTGGGATTTTATATGCGAAAGAGTATGCAGATTGTGTTATTACAATCGATGCAGATCTGCAAGATGATATTGATGCCATCGATGCAATGATTGATAAATTCCAGGAGGGTTGTGACATTGTTTATGGCGTACGTAATAATAGAACTACGGATCATTTCCTGAAAAGATCTACTGCTAACCTCTTTTATAAAGTAATGAAGTTTCTCGGTGCGGAAACCATTAATAACCACGCTGATTTCCGTTTGATGAGTCAGAGAGCCATTGTTGCTTTAGAGCAGTATGAGGAAGTAAACCTGTTTTTACGTGGTATTATTCCGTTAATAGGGTTTAAGACGGACAAGGTGTACTATTCCCGTAATGCAAGAACAGCAGGAACAACCAAGTATCCTTTAAAGAAAATGCTTGCACTTGCTTGGGAGGGGATTACCTCTACGAGCATGAAGCCATTGCGTTTTATCTCAGTGCTGGGGTTTACAATCTGCTTTTTTAGTATACTTATGCTTTGTTATATTTTGATAAGGTACTTTACTGGACATACAACCGTTGGTTGGGCCAGTGTTACTGTTTCCCTTTGGACAATTGGTGGACTGCTATTATTTTGTATGGGCATAATTGGTGAATATATTGGGAAAATATACATGGAGACAAAAAAGCGTCCTAGATATTTTATTAATAAACTACTAGATGATTTAAACAGGGATGAGGTATCCGCAGACGACCGTGTTTAAGGAGTGTTATGCCAAAACATAATTCGAATTCAAAGCTTCGATTATTGATAGAAAAGATATTATTTGTATATCTTAAAATTTTTGGTTTTCGAAAGCTGATTAATAAAAAAATGGAGGGTAGATATTCTCCGAATAAAATAGCACTGATGGTTACCTTAGGTATTGGTATAATAATGTTTTTTATGCTTATGCTGACCCCAGCTCACGGACTTGCTGATGATGGTACCTTAGGAACGACGATGTCAAGGAACGGTCTTTCCTATATTCAGACCGAACCAGCTGAAATCTACAACAATTACTTTATCAGGACCTATGCTCTGGATATGAATTATAACTCTCAATATCGAGAGATTAAGAATTCTCAAGATGTTGTTATTACAATAGCTATTACAATTGATGAATTGATAACAAATGATGACTATTTTGATATACGGTTCTTAGCAGCTATCTACGGAGTGTTCTATTTGCTTGGTATTTTTCTTTTTATCAAGAACATATTTAAGAGCATGTACCATTTTTCAGAGGCTGTAGTAATCGCTGTTTTTTCCGTTTTGATTTTTGGTGATATTTCTTATTTGGCATACTTTAATTCGTTCTATCCAGAGGCAATTTGGATGATTTGCTTCATTTATATTGCAGGAGCGATCTGTGCACAGCAGTTTTCAAAGAGTTATTGGAGTCTTTTGATTATATTAGTTGCAGGTAGTGTACTTTGCCTGTCCAGGCAACAATGTGGTTTCATTGGAATCATAATTGCAATGTATCTGCTTAGAGCAATGTTTTTTTATAAGAATACTTTATGGAAAGTTTTGTGTGTGATATTAACCTTCCTAATGAGTTTGGTTGGTGTATTTTCTGTATATTCACTTAATTCAGATTTCACCTTAACAAGTAAGTATCATTCTATGACCAGGGGAGTATTATTCCAGACCTCTAATCCGGAAACCACCTTAACGGAATTTGGAATTAATCCTTCTTACTCTGTATTAGCAAATAACTCAGCATATAATTATTATCCATTGGTATTACCGGATAATGATGTGCTACAGGAGGGATTTCTCGAGCAGTTTGACGAATATGACGTATCCCTCTATTATTTAAAAAACCCAGGTGCGTTTCTCAATATGATGGATATTGCAATTAAAGATACGATGGATTTAAGAAGGGACTTTAGTGGTAATTTTGAACAGAGTGCAGGTATGCCGCAGGGAGCAAAGAGTATTATGTGGTCATTTTGGAGTTTCTTTAAGCAACGGTCCATGCCAAAAACCATAGGTTTTTTCTTCTTATTAATTATTGCAGCTTACATCTTTTATACCAGAATATCCAGAGAAACCGATTATAGTAATAGATTAAGAAATCGAAGGATTTTGTTTTACCTTATTTTATTTATTATTGGAGTGGGAGTATCCCAAGCAATTATAAGTATCATTATGAG
>JAFACO010000143.1 GCA_023425485.1 Bacillota bacterium | reverse complement strand
ACTTTCTTTTACGGTTATATTAATGGTTTCTTTTGCTATTTTTCCCAAATTATCAGTAACAACATATGTAATGGGATAAGTCCCTGCGGTTTGATAATCTATTTCACCTTCTACTTGAATTAGTTTTGTAATATCTGCTCCAAGGGAAGACTTTGCCTTAATTCCTTTTAAATAATCTATACTTCTACCATACTCAGTGTTTAAATTTTTAGCTCCAGTAATGACTGGTTGCAGTTTATTATATGGGTTTTCAGGATTCGGGTCTGTTGGGTCCCACCGCAGGTTCCCTGAAATTTTAATTGGTTCAGGTTTCCCAAGTGGTCCAGGTGATTTCGGATCATCATAAATTGTAACCGTTGTCCCCACATCACAATAATCATAAATCCATTTAGCGTCCGCTACGGATAAACGAATACAACCATGGGAAGCTGCTCTTCCTAATTTATTAAATTGATTAGTAGCCAAAGTTTGTGGATTCATACTATAATAATAAACCGAGTGAAACAGGATACCTCCAACAATACGTGTTGAGTATTGTCCCCACACATCACCCATTAGCAACTTCCATCTGTATTTGGCCATTGTTCGAAAGGTACCTACTCTTGTAGGTGTCCCACTTAATCCTACAGAACATATCATAGCTTTGATTGGTACATTATATACGCCATTCTTGTCCTGTTCATAAACTGTAACTGTATTGTGACTTCGGTTGACCTTAATCAAATAGGTCTTTTTTTGGTTCTCCTCGGCTGATACCTGCTGCGTGCACGCCAGGAAAGACAAAACAGCAAAGCAAAGAAATAAGAATATCCTTTGTCGGCTGAATAATCTCCTTGTTGTGATTTTCATGCTGACACTCCTTAATTATGTTCTTCTCTTTCTCGTTTAATACACCTGTACAATGTAAGTCTCAAATTCCAGTGAATTCTCTTCCGCACTATGATAAACAACAGTGCCAAGGCTCTTAAGTAATTCATGATTCAGATTAGTGTATTTTTCCTGCTCTAGCTTACCTACATAGATATATTTAACATCATATTTCGTTAAAAGCTGTTTCACTATATCCAGGTCAGTTGAGGTGTAAATCTGTTCTATATCTATCGTTCTCTCATCTAAAAGTGTTACGTCTGATTTCCATAGCCATTCATGTGTGTGCCACCCTAATATGGTTGGAAGTCCTGTAATAACGGAAACTCTTTGATAGTCCGTATAACTGTCACCGGGTGCTTCTAAGACAACAGGCGTACCATTGACATTCTCCAATAACCAATTAATTGCTTTCTCATCCTCCGGCATTGTGGTTTCCATAAAAGCGGTTGCATCCAGTCCCTTGTAGCCCGAGGTATTAAACACATTTCCATACCAGGAATTCACAGCATTCTGAATATAACAAACGGATAGAGCAAACAATATTAACCCAATTACTGGAACAATTTTTGACCTCAAAGTTCGACCAAGCATAATTAACCTTGGGAAAATATATCCCATGCATATTCCAAACATGATAAAGGCTTGATAAGTAAGTTTGAACATTGTATTTGCTCGCTTGTAGTCACCAGAATAGATATCCTTAATATAGATAATCTCCGGCATAAGGATTAACCCTATGGCACATAACCCAATTGTTATAATAAACAAGTCAGAAGCTGTTAAACTTTTTAAGAAGCCCTGAAATACCGGTGAACTCGTTGGTGGCTCAACACTCTCATCAATCTGGTTACCAACCCTATTGATTTGATTAATTCTAGTAGTTCTCCAATAGTCTAAGATAACATAGCAGATTAAAGTCATAACCATTATAATTGGAAGCCCCCATAAAATAATAAGTTGGTATAGAGGTGTCCGTGCTACCGTCAATCGAACTGCACTAGATATTTGGTCAAATTTAAATGTAAAAGGCAGACTAACCACGACTGCTGTCAGGATAACCAATATTCCCTGAAGAGCAGTGATAACAGCAACCCTTTTACCTTTAAAATTATATACAAGCAGGTTCGAAAATAGAATAACTGCTCCAGAAACAATAAAATAAATTGGGAAATCCCAATAATTCGTGGTAAAGAATACTCCAATGAAAAATCCAATCATAAGTATGGACGGTTGAAATACTTCCGGTAATAGTAAGATTGGAGTTTCTTCTTTCTTACTTCTATTACAAAGCCATGCAAATAGAATTCCAAGTACCGTAAGCACAAACATAATATTAATTACATGTGCATGCAAGTCTCCAAGAACAAAGGAATATGCAGGAAACTCATGAATTGTCTTATCATTCGTATCCGGGTTGTAGCCAATGTATCTCGTTGCATCCGGAAACCAGTATTTTCCTTCTAATGGTTCCATACCCAGAATTTTTCTAATCCAACCAACAAACCATTGATAGGTGGGATAATGCATATTGCCCGCAAGCAGTACTGCAATACCAGCAATAAATCCGCTTATGGTCGGTATAACTCTTGTTATTTTTCCAACTTTATCCCAATGATGTTTTATAACATTTTTCACCAAAGAATAAGGTAATACAAATGCAAAGGTTCCGACCATCATAAGCATTAAATTGTACCCCAATTCGACTTTAACTGCTGACAGTTTTGTTAAAAAGGTAGCTAGATACTGCCCGACATAATAATAATTTAAATTAGTTCCGGAAAACCAAAAATCCTGCGGTGGCATATAGTCGGTACGCATCATGCTAGTCATAAATCCAAAGTCCATGAATTTCTCTGTTCCATAAGCCTCTGGTTTGAAGCCTCTGATATATGTAAGGACTAAAAACAGGACTAAAAATAATAATTCCTCACCTAACATAGAATCAATTATTTTGCTATTCAGTTGAAACAGAGGGCTTTTGTTTTTCTTTTGATGAGCTATCTTGTTTTTATTTACATAGTACAAAAGCACACCGTTGCCAATGACACATATCAATACGGATAAAACACAAGAAATCCCATTAAATTTCATAATATGAAGTGATGACATCAACCACATGACATAGCCTGTAACAGCCACAGCAATTGACTTCGAAAATAAATACCCCTTATCATGAAAGGATGAGAAAAGAAACCTTGTTAGCGGTAAAAATATAATTCCTAAAATAAGAATTGTACCCCACCACTGTAAGAATGCTGTATAATCCTCTTTTAATAAAATTTTTCCAAAAATGAATACTAAAACAGCAAGGACTGCATATATAATTTTCTTCATTATAACCTCCAACCTACGAGTTATCCTACCAGCTTTACTTTAATTTCTGGTTCATCTTTCGAAAATCAGACAATGCCTTTCTTCCTATCCCAATAATTCTTTTTAAATTAATGGAATTAACACCACCCTGTCTTGGGCGAAAAGTAACTGGCAAGTATTTTACCTTCAACTTTTTCTTAGCATATATAACGGACAACATAACGT
>JAFACO010000131.1 GCA_023425485.1 Bacillota bacterium | reverse complement strand
CCTTAGAAGCAGCTCCAATTTCCCAGATAGCGCCGAAAATACACCCTTCTGTAACATCGTGAATGGATGTAACCCCAACTGCTCTGGCAACTTTTGCTTCTGGTACAACACTGATCTGGTCTAACATCTCTTTTGCTCCAGAGAGGAAACTATCGGAATACTTCGCTTTTAGTTCCTCTTCCTTTGCTGTAGCGATTATAGCAGTACCTTCTAAACCAGCCCATTTGGTCATAACTATTTCCTGGCCTGGTTTTGCTCCTGCTGTTTTTATCATATCACTTCGCTTCATCTTACCAAGACCCGTTACGGTAACAACTGGTTGATTGACTACTTTAGTAATCTCTGTATGTCCACCAATTACTTCAATATTAAGCTTTATACATACCGCTTCAATATCTTTCATCATTGCCTTTAAAGAGTCTTCCTCTGTTTCTTCTGGTAATAGGATAGTCAACATAATACCTATTACTTCTGCGCCATTGGAGGCTATGTCATTGGCTGTTATATGAACAGCTAAGGTTCCAATATCTGAAACAGCACCTGTAATAGGGTCAGAGGAAATGACTAACACCTCATCCTCTGCAATTGCCAGCACACTGCAGTCTTCTCCTATTGCGGGTCCCACAAGAACTTCATCTCGTCTATGCTTAATTTGATTTAGTACAGACCGTTTCAGGACTGCTTCGGGTACTTTTCCAAGTTTCATTTTATTCTCCAACTATGCTTTTGTATTATTATTAATCTACTGGTTCTTCAAAATCCCAGGTTGGATCCCATTCATTCATTTGGAATGCGCTGTCATCGTTTGCAATTACAGCTTGATCCTCTGTGCTATCTGAATTGTCAGTGCTATCGCTTGGTTTACTGTCATCCGATGGTGTTGTTGTATCTTTCTTATCATCTTTTTTATCATCTTTATCGGTATCCTTTTTAGGCTCTTCTACCTTTTTGGTACCAACGGTAACATACTGCGGTGCTGCCTGATAACGGCTGGTATTCACAAGAGTTCTGCTAACTTCCTTGCCATTTTCATAAACTACTTTATATAACTCTGCTTTATATCCTGTATGCGCTGACTGTGTAACCTTACGATAGGTTGTAGGTTTTGAAGGATCCTTGGTTACAACTTCTGCTGGAGGATTTGTCTGTGAAAGCACTTTTGTAACATACTCAATTTTTCTGTTTTCTGTATCTCTTGTTTCATGTCCCCAGATTTTAAAGGTTAACTTTTTGTTCTTTACAAAACCTTCAATTAAAATAGGTGAGTCTGAATTATTGGCAAACTTAAAATCTTTATAGGTTCCTGCAATTGCAGCATCTCTGGATAAATCTACATAACTAATTGTCATGGAGTGAGGCATACGTTCCACTACCTCAAGCTCTGCTGCTAAAACCGCATTATAGAGTGTAGTTGTTACCTGACATGCCCCGCCGCCAACACTATCAACAACAATACCATTTAAATAAGCGCCTGCAATATAATATCCATTCTTCTCAGTAAACGGTGTTAATACCTCATAAGCTGAGAATTTATCACCAGGATATAATACTAAATTGTTGATTAATCTAGCACCATTGGTAACATTTTCAGATCGTCCAAATGCTGAAGAAGAGAAATCGGTGGTATAAGTACCCAACTCTTTGTTACATAATTCAACGTCTTCTCTTGTATATTCTGGTATATCATCTTCAATAACTGCATCAACGACGATATCCAACCGATTCCAATTCGTCATGGCATCTGCAATTATTTTCAGTGTCTTTTCAACATTAACCTTTTTACCCACTACATGATCTGTATATACAAATTCACCATTCTCACGTTTTACAGTGGCATTAATCGGAGCAATATTATAGGAACTTACATCCTTGCTAAGGAGATCCTTAATCTTACCCTCGTCGAAAGTAAACTCAAGTGGATATACAACATTTCCCTGTTCAATATCTTTTAAATCTTTATATCTTTTAATTAAGTTTCCTGACTTTCCAAGCGCTAAAGCCTGACTTATGTCATCATTTATCTTATAGGTATAACCAAAATCGCCCATAGTGGCGTAAATAATATCATCCCCTGCTTTAATGGCTATTCCTTTGGCCTGCAATTGTTTTACAAATTCCTCTAATGCTGCCTTTGCCTGTGCTTTTGTCATACCACTCACATCAACCTGATCTATAAAAACTCCTTGACAGATGGTGTTATCTTCATTTGCAGATACAGTCTCACTTCTCCCGAAGAAAACTAGGGCAACAACCGCGAATATGATTGCGGATAATAAATACTTTCTGCTCATATTCAACCTCCTTTTACTAACTAACAACTTGTATGTATTTTTTGTCTAATGTATTTTGTCCTGCTCTTGTGTAATTTAGGCTAATATTATACTCTTACCTATCCTTTAAATATTCAAGATAATCCAAGTTTTTCAAGCTTCTTCCTATTTTATCATAACCCTTGGATTATACAAGAGAATCTTTCTTTGCATAAAATTTGGTGATGCCAATCACTTTTTGAGTATCATTTAATTTTATCTGTTTAGCTTAATACACTAACAATATAAGGAATTACCATTGAAAGCACTAATACAACTACAATCACAGTAGCTACCACTCTTTTAAATTTGTTACTATAAAAATTCATATTTTAATCCTCCATTCATCAGAACGTTTTTGCTATAGTATATTAAATGCCTTAATAGTATTATCACCACGACATTTTATACTATACCGAAATAGTTACGCACAATACTTATACTATGCTATTTTTCTCAATCAATCAAGATTTTTTTCTTTTATCACCTAAATCTGGATACGGGCAATCTTGCCTAAGGAAACACTCCTCACATTTAGGGCTTCTTGCCGTACAAATACTTCTTCCATGTGTAATAATTTGAATATTATATAAGATCCATTGTTCCTTTGGCAGAAAGTCCATTAAATCAAATTCAATTTTTACAGGGTCCTCTTCTTTGGTAAATCCCAACCGATTGGATATTCGTTTCACATGGGTGTCTACAACTATACTAGGTTCATTATAAATATTACCCCGGATTACATTAGCTGTCTTTCTGCCGACACCTGCCAGGTTGGTAAGAATGTCAATATCATTTGGAACCTCTCCATTATAATCCACAACCAATTGTCTTGCACATGAAATAATGTTTTTAGCTTTGTTACGGTAAAAGCCAGTGGAGTGAATATCCTTTTCGAGCTCCTCCTGTTTCGCATTGGCAAAGTCCTCTAATGATGTATATTTTTTAAATAAATCCTTTGTCACAATATTTACTCTCTCATCCGTACACTGTGCACTTAAGAT
>JAFACO010000126.1 GCA_023425485.1 Bacillota bacterium | reverse complement strand
ATATAGAAAAGGCAATTAAAACAAAAATAGAGATGAGAAATTCACCTAATCGATGTGTACTTTGATACACGCTAACCTTATCCACATCCCAGGATAGGAATAATTCAGATACGATTAGAGCTATTATACTTGTAACCGCAGTCCAACCTGTAACACTGTAACTGGCATAAATTGTGGTTAACATTATGGCTATCGCAAAGATATAATAAGTTGACGCAAATGCACCATGCACTGTGAAAAGAGTAAAGCTAATTACCACAAAAATAAGTGAAATCGAATAAATTTTAAAGGTTTGCGAAAGATGTTTCGCTTTTATTATGTAAGTATCAATTGCAAGGCAAATTAAATTAACCCCGCTTGGGACAATTAAAAACTTGAAAAAGAAACGCTCTACTGTTGTGGATAACATGTCCGAGTTCACCATAATTAATCCCAGAAATATCTCAACAAAGAAAGAAAATATAAATAATCCAACTGTTGTATTATAGTGTAATTGAAGCCACTTACCATCAATTTTTGTATATTCATAACGGATTGCATTGATATGCATTTCGTTTAGATTTTGATTTTGCATATTCACTTTAAAATGTCCTGTCTCCACTCTTGTGCCTCCAAAAATGCGATTTTCTTTTGTCGTGTAATTTAGTAAATCTATATCACCAATGCTTTTATTAATTTTAATTTATTTCTATTTATTTACATTTGTTGCGGGTTATTACTTTTAATTGTATTGGTTATAAATTAACATAAATTAGGACACATATCAATATTTACCAGTAAATATATCTCGAGTGCGTTCGTACAAATTAAAAAAGACATGAAAGCTATCTCTCATGTCCAAATGTTATATTTATTTAAATTGATGATTTCCTAACTGTAATTTATATCCGCTAACTCGTCTACTGAAAGATAAGAATTTACTAAAGTCAACCTCTTCCTCTTTAATCGTAATTGTTGTAACACCACTTAAAGCTAATTTTGCAGCTTTAATGCATTCTTTCTCATCTTGGGAAGTAAAGTTACCCTTATCATATTGCTCCAAGGCTTTTTCTAAGGATCCACTGGAGGCTGGACTGAATTGGGATTTCTGAAATATTACTTCTTTCACAGTATCGGGATATTTATCTGATCTAACTCTGTTCATAACTACAATTCCTACAGCTAGTTTACCTCTATATATTTCTGATTGTGCTTCACAATAAATCAATGCTGTTAATAATCTAAGATCTTTTTCTGAATATTCAGCAGTTACTTCCTTATCCTCTTTATCGGTAGTCTCCTCTGCTGCATATGCCTTTACGTTACCTATATTTAATGCAAACATTACAACGAATATACTAATTAATAACTTTTTGAAATTCATGTTTCTCTCCTTGTTGTGGTTTTAATTATGAATATTTCTGTCCATATTTAATTCCATAATCAATGAATAAATTAAGTCTAAATATTTACACAATCAATAAGTGTTTAACATTTATGTAACAATTATAACACATTCTGTTAAAAAATCAAGTCTAAAACCATTATTTATCATTTTTTATTGCTATTTCTTTTCGACAAAGCTTTTATATAACCTTGATTCACCGGCCAACAACCCTAAATATTTATACTTTTTAGGGTATTGTAAGATGATTAGCAAACAAAAAGAAGAGCCTGACAACAGACTCCTCTCCTATATTAAAATACTATTTTATTATATTTGATGCTTGCACCTACAACACCCATTACATGGATGAGTCTGCTCCCACAGTTGAGCAGCTTTGACACTCCATTCCTCTGCTGCATTCTTACATTTATTAGTCAAATCATGTACGTTCTCTGGATGAAGTAAATCCGTAGATTTTGCACCTGATATCTCCACCATAGCAACTAAACGCTCCGGATTATCCATTAGAGGACAAGGGCGCAAATGATTATTGTTAAAAGGTTGATTTAAATAAAATTGATTTAATAATGGAGCCTGTAAGGCTTCCAAAATACTGGTATTATAGATATTGGAATCCGAATAATGAACGAATGCGCAAGGTTCAATGTCACCAGCAGAATTTATATGCAGATACCTTCGACCTCCTGCAACGCAGCCTCCTGCATATTCACCATCATTCCAAAAATCCACTGTAAAGAGCGGTTTTGTAATCCGAAATTCATTTATCTGCTGATACATATATTCCCTCTGTTCTGAGGTAGCGATTAAATCTGGTACCGCATCTACTCCAACTGGAATATACGTAAAAAACCAAGCGAACTTTGCTCCCTTTTCAATTAAATCATCGATAAAGTCTTCGCTTCCGATTATATCAACATTATCTCTTGTATAACAACAAGAAGCCCCAAAAGCCAATTTCTTCTGTTTTAATATTTTCATAGCATTTACAACTGCCTGATAAGTACCACTTCCCCTTCTTGCATCAGTTTCTTTTTCAAATCCCTCAATACTGATTGCAGGTATAAAGTTTTTCACCCGAAGCATTTCATCTGCAAATGCTTCATCTATTAAAGTTCCATTGGTAAATGCGGTAAAAATGCAATCTGAATGCTTTTCGCATAAACGAATAATATCTTTTTTACGCACCAGAGGCTCTCCTCCTGAATAGGCGTATAAATGCGTTCCCATTGCTTTTCCCTGTCTTATAATATCATCCAAGGTCTCATAACTCATCGATTGTTTACTGCCATACTGTGCTGCCCAGCATCCGGTACAGTTTAAATTACAAGCAGAGGTGGGGTCCATTAAGATAGCAAAGGGAATATTACACTCGTATTTCCTTTTTAGTTCATCATGTTTTTTCCCTGAGAATACGGTTGCGTTAAATATAAAATTATGAAAGAAAACCTTCCTTACCTCAGGATCAATATCATCCCACATGCTAAGTATATATTTATTCCAATTATTTTCTTTATCTTCAATAATATTACGAAAAACCCTACGCTGTTCTTTTAGACTATCCTTTCTATCCAATTTATCAACTAAATCAACCAACTTTATCATTCGTTTCTCTGGATTTTTGTTTAGATAGTCATACGCGAGATCTGTTACCACAGACATAGCTTTTTCCTTAATCATTATCTGCCTCTTTATTTTTATCCTTAGGATTAATTTATGATTTAGACAGGTTAAGAGTTCATAAAAAAGGTAGAGGACTTTTTAGCCCTCTACCTTTCAAATTATTTCTTCTTTGCTGTAACTGTATATAAATCTTTCTTTGCATCATAGGTTAGAATAACGTTTACGTCGGGATCCTTCATATAAGTTATAATTGGTTTTATCTTTTTATCGGTCATTCTAAAGGTCAATTTATAACCATCAATCCAGTAGAATTTCTGTAGTAAATACCCTCTTAACTCCTCCTGTGATTTGATGTTCATGTTGTCAATATTCGTATAAACCGTTTGATCTGGGATACCCATAAACGGTAAATGATCCTTCATAAAGGTATATTTATCCACCAAGAAATACCTGTAACTAATCTTCTTTTCATCAGCATCATCCCAGGTAGTGTCGACAAACAGCCATTTACCATTAATATAAACCGTATTCCAGGCATGTTGCATAAAGAATATCTCTGCTTCATATTGGCAGGGAATATTAGCTCTTAAGCATAACTGCAGGAAGAATAGGGAGTAATCACCACAAACTCCTCTGCCTTTGTCTATGGATATCATTAGGTTTTCTAAAGTTTCTTCATTTGTGTATTTTGAATCATAGGTAATATTATTAACAACATAATCGTGAATTACCTTAACCTTTTCCTTGTCTGTCATGCCTTTTTTTATTATTTTTGCTAAAATAGGATCTAGTTTTGCATAAAGCTTTTTGTAAAGACTATCGATTTGTAATTTCATGCTAACCTTATCCGTACTTTTTACTACCTTAGGCTCAAGAGTATACACCAAATCCGGTCCATATAGACCCTCTTCAAAATTCAAAAACTCCACACCATCTTTTAGAGTAAATTTTATTCCATTTTTAGAAGTGTATAATTCAATTAACACTCCACCAGTATCTACTTTAGTATAATTACCCGTTAACTTTACTTTATCAAGTATAGTATCATCTAAATAATCTTCAATATAAGGTTTAATTTCCTTTTTATTCTTAAACATGATATGAATCGTATTTTTCCCAACAGAAACTTTGGAAGGCTCCTCGAGGCTGATTGGAATGCCAAAGCCTCTTAAACTATCAAAACGTAGTACGAAACTATCAACAATTGCTTCCTCCTTCAGGTATTTACTTGAAGGCTCAAATTTATCTATCCTTGTCTTCATACCTGCTTTTATACAGGTGGCTACATTCGCATAATCCTTCAAAGATATTTTATTATAATCAACGATCTGGAGATTATGCCAAACCCCTCCTTGTACATTGATAGCTGCATTCATTAACCTTCCAGCAGCTTCTAATCTTGTCATTGTCTTTTTCAAATTACTCTGATTATCAATCATTCCATAGAGATAAGCATTTTTAATATAATCCGGACTATTAGAACTAATGCTGCTATCTTCAATTACAATTTTATCATTTAGCTCTACATTCTCAAAATATAATTTGGCCAACTCATCAAGAGTTATGGCATTTTTAAATCCATAAGAAAATGTCTCGGATAAATCACCATATATTAAACTTTTGGTAATATAATCTTTCTCACTGCTGGTTGGCTTGTCCTTAGGGAAATCATAGAATTCTACCTGCATTTCCCCGTTTCTTTCATCCCTTACCCAGTATATTCCAGCGTCTATACTTTCAACCAGCTCTTCTATTGTTTCTGTTCCATCATAACTATCTCCTTCAGGAGTATAAATATCTTCATGAAGATCTGCTAACGCTCTTGCTGCTTCAATTTGAGATAAGTCATTTTCAATAAATAGCTTTTCAACTTCACCAGGTAATTTCTCAAGTACTTTCTTACTTACTTTATTACCTTTTTGAATAGATTGATTTAAATATCTGGTAATCTTGTTCTTGACTTTTAATGCCTCGGGGTCTACCTCATCCTTTTCTTTCCCCATTCTTGCAAAATTACCTACTACACCTTTAAAATTATATAAATCAGATTCTTCATGCCAAGATACATATAAGCTAACAATTTTTCCATCAAAGTCCCAACCATAGGAACTGCCCTTAGC
>JAFACO010000127.1 GCA_023425485.1 Bacillota bacterium | reverse complement strand
TGCGTATTCCGTCCTGTTTTATATAGTTTGTCCCCCTAAGTTATTGACTAATCTGAACACTCTCTTACTTACATCCCAATTAATAATTAACTTGTCAACATAGTCAGCAAAAAGTATAATATTGGTAAATAATAAAAAGGGAGAATACGTATATGTCAAAAGTAAATTTTAATCCCAAACTATTAAAAGCAGCACTTGCCTTTGTTTCAGCATCCATATTTGGGCCTGCAGGTACTGTATTAGGTGTATTTGGTGAAGATTTATTAGGAAAAATATTTGGCAGCTCTGTGGACGTAATTTCTAACATATTATCTAACTACTCTTTCGAATATTTAAAAGATGGTTTTAATAATAACAGCAATAACATTAATAAAAACAAAAACCATGATATTGAACGAATGATTTTTGAAACACTAGTTAAGAGTGTAAGTAAACTCGAGGACGATGCAAAAATTATAGAATATCGAAACGAGATTATGAAAGGCATTCATAATAACATTTCCTACGATCAGGAGGACTTACTTAAATTCGAATATTTTTTTGAATACTGGAGGAATTATTCCAAAGCTGGCACCCTGTCCTCGGAGCAACTGGACCGTTTCTTTTGTAATTTTAATATGAATTTATATGATATTGATGTGGTTGAGAATCGTCAGTTAGAACAAACCTTGCAGCAAATGATTTTCCTGGATTTTGATAATTTACGTCATCTGCACAAGTTAAAACCATTGATTAGTGAGCTTATTGTACCTGAGTTTAAATATGAGTTCCTACAAGCCATTAAAATGGACGATAAATATAAAAAAGCTCGTCTTGCTCTCGAATACGAATTGAGTTCCGAGATAAAGAGGATAATTCAATATGTAAGTGAACAACAAATTATCTTATCAGAAAATGTTACCTCTTTAAAAGAAAACTTCGCTCTGTTGATGAAGGCAAATACTGTTGTCAGTGAGAAACTGGACGAGCTTAAACCTTATATCAGGGAGATACATCATGACGTTAAAGCGATTGATCATAAAATTGATATGCTTCTTGAATACAGAGATAATCGAGTATATCCAACGTTTCAGGCAAGTGACCAGGCTTCAACAAATCTATATAATTTAAACCAGCAAATTGATTTGACAGAAGAAGAATATAATAATATTGATGAAAATGAGATCCTATCGGATGAGATAATACATAACAGTAAAAGAAAAATAAAGGGTGAGGTCTTTGCTATTGAATTACTTACCCAACCAATCCATATCTCCTATCAAAAAAGAGAAGGACGATATATTGTAACCATTGACCGCAGAGGTGTCGAGAATTCCATTATAAGTACTGCTGCCAAAACTGCCATCTGTAAAAAATATATAGAAGAACAAAAGGATAAACGTGAGGAGCTCATAAAACTGGATCAGGAAATTCATCAATTTTTAATGGGCAATTCGAATAAAGAGGAGTTTCTCATTGATTTACCCAGTTTAGGAATCCCTCTGCGCTGGGCTTCCGGTGGTGTACTCTCTGTGGTAAACCTTTTAAGAAATAATACGCTGGAACAATGGACCCCTTTCTTCTTTCGAGACATTAATCCTTCGGGTTGGAATATTGCTTTAGGCGCTTCCGAACGACAATTTGATCATAACGGTAATTGTATTAAACCTATTGAATACGAGTTAAATAAACCGCCTCTGTTTGTATATCGGGAATTCTTAGAGGAAATGTTGATACTGGAAGACACCCCCACCAGCGGAGCTTCCGCAAAGTTTAAGAAATTCTATTTTGACGACGACCTTGCTTTAGAGCAGCAAAAGGTGGCTAATTTATTTGCCAGGGAACATATTGAGAAACGGAATAAAGAGGAAGGTTTACGAATCGTTAAGGATGAAAATAAAACTGGCGGATTCGGCAATGACATTATAAAAGTAAATTATGGATTTGATACTAAAACTGACTTAATTGTTATCGATAAAAATGGGAATGAACATTTTACAGGCAATGTATTAATTACCTTTAACCTTCTGGAGCTTGGTATTGAGATCATAAAGGTCTTAACGTACAGCTTAGATGAAAGAAATTATATCTTAGATGGAGAAATTCTGTTAAGGAAGAGTGGTGATTCAGAATTAGTCCGAATGCCCTGCGCATTAATTTCCCACAAGGCACTAAAGCGCATTTTTTCTAAAAATAATTTCATTCCTCAATATTCTAAAGGTATACAACCATCTTTTTCAGCTGATTGTATTAAGGATGGTAATAGTATTAAGAAAAATGAATATAAAATGTTTGACTGGGATATTAATCAAAGATACACTAGAATGACTTCAGCCAATCCTAACATCAGCCATCTGGAAAAAGAACGGTATCTTTCTTCCTTTCAACAATTTGACTATGTATTTGAATACAAAAAATATTTAACTGGGGAAATACCTACAAGCTTTAATCCTGGTACTGCAAAAGCACTAAGCCTTTATTTTGCACGGAAAGAACATCAGTAGTTCAAACCGATTTTATCTGGCAATATTTAAAAGCCTGAACTGAAGATTGAGTATTGTAAAACAGACTCTGAAAAGTTCAAATAGAACTTCCACAGAGTCTGTTTTACATTTCATGAAAGAGATACATTGTCTCTTCCTATTTAACAGTCGTTTAATTTAGAAAGCATAATACCTGCGCTTACCATAGGTCATAATCATAAAGTAGAGTACACCATCCAATATTGCCGTTACAATAAAGAATGTTATATTAGCCCATAAACTGTTGGGTAGTAATACATAGCACCCAAATTGAACCGCGATGTAAAACATACCTGCAAATACACTTATCATACCTGCGGCACTTTGCTTGACTACCATTACTTCACTGGTCCAATTGAAGTTTGGAATCATAATATTAATCAACAAACCTAATAATGAAGTAAAGCAAGCACATGCAACGGTAACAAAAAGAAGTACTATTGTCTGAAGTGTTCCAATCTTAAGTACTACTCCAATTATTATGATATCCACTATAGCAGGTGCAGTAATCGTCAGATTAACAGCAAGTTTCGCATGATAAACGGTCTTCGGCGCAACTGGCAGGGTTTTTAAAATCCATAAGCTTTTTCCTTCCAGCGAGATTGCAGAAGCCGCTGTATAGGTCATGATTACGCAGAAGGTGATAATAAACGGTACATAATTAACCAACAAGGTTAAAACCATAGGGTCCGGAAATATTTTATCTAAATCTATAAAAATTGAAGCAATAGCTGCTATTGTTAATATAACAATACCAAATGCAGTGTTTGTTACATAGATTGAAGATGAGAAAAATCGCTTTAATTCCTTTTTATAAAGCGCAATAAATATAGAGGAGGTTTTTAATCTTCCCAGCTTATAATTGGAACGCGAACTCCCAGCTAGAAGCATTGTATTCATCTTCTTAAATACTGCCTTTATAATGAACGTATAGATTAAAAATGCTGCTACAGAAATAACAACAAACATTACCAAATCTATTATATCTGAATGAATTACTGCATTTGTATACATCTTCGCCAAGGGATAGATTGAGTTGATTTGTTTGGTTAATGCCTCACTCATAGCTACCATCTGTTGTCCGTTACCATTTAAAGTAAAGGATGCTCCAACTATCGAAATAACTAAAAGCATTGAAAAAACAATGTTTAGAAAGTTACTATGCTTAAATCTTGCTGCTGCATAGGCAATTACTGTTCCTAAAACTGATGCTAATATAATAGGTATCAGTGGCAGAAAGAACATGAGCAATAAACTGCTCAAATAGAAACTAATACCTGGGGCTGCAAGAATACCGTATACAACAATCATTGGTATATTTAATATAATGACAAATAAAAAGTTAAAGGCATATAGAATAATTACTCGACAAGCCACGATACCACCCGTGCTAATCGGCAAGGACATTACCATGTCATAGTCACGAAAACCAAATATCGTACCCTTTATCTTAAACACAGTAGTCATTGCTATCATTAGAGATGTAGCTGCCATTATTAATGCTGGTAGAAGCTCTAAGCTGTTAAAATATCTTAGCCCTGTTCCTATCATAAAATTATACATAAAGGACACACTGGTCATTAATAAGGTAAAAAATGCAACCCCTGCATATAATACTTTGGGCTTTTTATTCTGTGATCGACCAACAGAAAGCATCTCTCCCAGTACCATCCATATCTGAACACTTAGTAAACGAATTACCTTTTTCATGTTAATACCATACCTTTCTAAGAATCTACTGCTGCTCTATCAGCTCCATAAATACCTCTTCAAGGCTGCTATTCCCTTTCACCTCGCTGGTTGTACCATAGGCAACTAGTTTTCCACCCTTAATAATTGCTATTTTATTGCAAAGCTTTTCTGCTACCTCAAGTACATGGGTCGAGAAAAAGATGGCACATTGATTATTGCACAGCTCCTGCATAATTGTTTTTAAGGTATGGGCTGCTTTGGGATCAAGTCCGACAAAAGGTTCATCCAGTACCAATAATCTTGGTTTATGTATCAAGGCTGATATAATTGCTAACTTTTGCTTCATTCCATGAGAATAAGAGGATATGGAATCACCGAGGTTCCCGGTAATTTCAAAATCCTGTGCATACTTTGCAATCAGTGCTTCACGCTCTGATTGTTTCACCTGATAGATGTCTCCAATAAAATTAAGATATGCGATACCTGACAAATGTTCATACAGGTCCGGATTATCCGGAATATATGCCATAAGCTGCTTACAGGCTACAGGATCTTTTTTAATAGAAATTCCGTTAACTGTAATTTCTCCTTCTTCGAAATCAAGTACACCTACTACGGATTTAATCGTCGTTGTTTTTCCAGCACCATTGTGCCCAATAAATCCAAAAATGTCTCCGCTTTTTACTTCGAGGTTTAAATTATCTACTGCTTTCTTTTCACTCTTATAGCTTTTTGAAAAATTCTTAATACTTAACATCCCTAACTGCTCCCTTCTAAAATACGTAATGATAACATACAAGATGAAACTACAAGTCGTTACACTTGTCATATACTATGCAGGCTTCTGTATCCACAAAGCCATGCTTTGTTAATACCACTTTACCTTCACGAAAATTTAGTTTGAGCGAATAAGAATCTTCTCTACATAATCATCAACTATATTTCCACCCTTATCCAGATGGTGCTGTCAACTAATGTATATTATCTTATAACACCCAAACTAAATCTTTAACTTTTATTTATACTATTTTTATTAACTATCATTTTTACTGCTCAAATGCCAGATTTAGAGCTTCTGTCCCTGGTAGAACAAATCTAGAATCAAGAATGATTGGAATTGTAGAACCATCCTTTTTACATACTGAAATTTCTTTAATTTCGTCATAGGGTAGAGTTATATCCGTATGACAGTTAAAGTAAGCTTTTGAAATATCCGTCTTTCTAAGTAAGGATATGTCATTGTCCCTTGCTACAATTTCTTTCCCATCGGAATTGTATACTTTAACATCCTCGCTCATACTGTAGCAGGTATCACCAATTGCAAAATGTGGTCCTGTCTTTTCGGCGATTAAAATAGGCAGTCTGTGTGCTATATCATATTTCTTACCCATCATATATGCAGTTGTATTTGTTCCTATTGCAAATTCTCCAAGTGGTAGGTATTCACGATTATATAATAGATTCTCTTTTATATAGCTCTTATCTTCCTCTTCCTTGTTAAAGTTCTTACAATTGTAATCCTTCACTAATCCATCCTCAAACACAAGTTCAAGTTCACGGTATTCAAGATCATTGAGATATACCTTTGGTACATGAAGTAAACCCGAAGTTCCCTTTAAAACGGGGCTGGTAAACACCTCACCCACTGGTATGTTGACGTCTGCCACACAGTTTTCAAAGATGGTCTCCTTAGTAGCATCCGTTAATTCATATAACTTCACCATCATATTGGTACGATTCTTTCCTGATCCCAGAATTCTCACATATTCGCCCTGATCCAGTGCATCAATGATATATTGCTGTATATCTCTATATTCATCGCTCTTTAAGGTATTCACTTTCACTGTTTCTGCAAATATAGCCTCATAGTCCTCACCGATCTGTGGAACAGGATAAGAAATAATTGTGAAGGAGGTCTCTTCCATCTTTAAATAATCCTTCTTTAAAAGAGCTTCCTCATTTTTCAACTCCACA
>JAFACO010000006.1 GCA_023425485.1 Bacillota bacterium | reverse complement strand
ACATGGGACCGGTGCAAACAACACCAGATAGTCCATATGCTTTTATATTTTCCAGTATACCTTTATGAACAAACAACTTTTTGAGTTCGAAACCTATTCCGGCCATTTCATTTGCGCCTTTCTATATACACTCTCATATGTTTCGATCATCTTTTTATGCGTATACAGGTTCTTAATTCGTTGCTTTCCAGCTATACCCATAGAACTACGGATGCTTTCGTTTGTACAAAGATGAAGCATGGCATTTGTCAGTGCGGCTCTGTGCATTGGTGGAATGCAGATACCTGCTGCGCCAATTGTGTCATCTTTATCTCCTTCAACCAGCTCTCTGCAGCTTCCTACATCGGTTACGATGCAAGGCCTGCCTGCTGCTAATGATTCGATTACGGCCAAAGGTTGTCCCTCGGATATGCTTGTCAATATCGTAAAATCAAGTTTTTCCAAATACGCCTTAACGTCCGTATTCCCTACAAGAACAATATCCTGTACCTCTAGATTTGCAATCAATGCGACACACTCATTGTAATATTCTTTATCATCCGTATCTCCCAGAATATGCAGCCGTGCCTTTGGAAAATCATGCTTGAGTTCCGCAAAGGAATATACCATCGTCTTGATATCCTTTATTGGCGCTATGCGGACAATAGCTCCAATATCTATGAATCCATTCGGCGCCTTTAATGGTATGGACGCAAACTTATCGTAATCTATCCCGTTTTTTATTACCCGACATTTGTCAGGGTTACATCCTAATTGTATTTGAGTCTCTTTTGCTCTTTCAAACAACGACGTTACCACATCCGCTTTGGAATAAGCGCACTGAGAAAGCATATGAAAAAGTTGAATCCATAAATCTTTAAAGTTGGGGCCAACCCACTTGGAACGCAGAATCTCTTCCTCGCGCTCACGGGTATAAATACCATGCTCCGTTAGAATGAATGGTTTCTGATATTTCCATTTCCCCATGGCGCCCAATATACCGCTAAATCCCGTAGCGGTGGAATGATATATATCCGCCATCGGTATCGGCTGCCCCATTAAGTAGATTAATGGTAACAGCATTGACCGTAAACAATAAAACAATTCAGTGAAAGCTATGCTCTGTAGTTTACTTATACATAGTTGCTTTGCAATTTGCAGGAATTGTTCGCTCATCAGGAACAATACCGGATTTTCTGAAGTCTTGCTAAAACAATGGAAGAGCCTCTCCCAGTCTGGGTTTGTCGCATTTATTAGTTTTTGTATATGTCCAATTTCAACAGATGAAAATTTGGGCATTTTATTTTTAGAGTACTGTCTTTTTAATGCAGAATCCAGAAATACCTCCTGTACATCAATAACATTTGGCGGAAGCTTATATTTAAAATTCCCCCGGCTTTCATCAGATGTAGCAATCGTCCAAAGAATAAATGAATGTTCTGACATAGCTCTGATATAACCATCCGTCCAGCCAGATACCCCTCCTCGTACATAGGGATAGCATCCTTCAAGTATCATACAAATGATCATGTACATTCATCTCTCAGTCTTTATTTCTATATCATCATCCGTTGCATGCAATAGGTAGAGCCCGCCGCTTAAAGGTGATAACGTTCCGCCGTTTATTATGCTTAATCCACCAACACGACACCTCATTAAAAGCCATGCATCGTCATATAAACCCCATAGTTTTATTTTGATCTTTCCGTCCGTTAAGGTTTTCTTGACGCGAAGGTTACAATAGCGTTGGACAGACATTGCGCCTTCTTGCATTGTGAGATTCCGTATTCCTTTTGCAGAATCGTATAACCAGCTAAAATATTGATCGAGTGATTGCAGTGAATTCTCCCACCCTTCTGTTTCGCCATACTTAGGATCAAGTATGGTCGTTGGGTCCAGTATCAAAGAATTTATGTAATGGAAATTGATTTCGTTAATTGCCAGCCACCTGGCATCATCATTAAAAGAACTATCTGATATTAGATGCGGGACATTTACTATTCCATCTTTGCCAACATCGAACTCCTGTCCGTTGGACAGCCCATCTTGATATCCAAGATAAGAACAAGAGATCGCTGTTATTTGCGGGAAGTGTTCTTTTATCATCTCTCTCGCTTCCTTTGATAAAATATACGAAGGAGCGATATAGCTTTTTATCTCCAGATTGGGAAACAGCTCTTTCGCAAAGCGCATTGCTTCAGCAGTTGCGCTCTTCATATCCTCAACTGTATTCCACTTCTTATAATCCAGTGAACTTGGATAATAAGTATCTTTGAGAACAAAGGGCTGATGGTTATAGCCCTGTAAACCTATCTCGTGATCGTTTTTTAGAAGCAAATCGCCGAAATATTTCATGCGGTCTGTGTTTTTAGTGGAGCTGAACGGGCTTTCAATATCATCTTCGTATGTTTCGAGTAACATACCGGTAAATGATAGATTGTATTTACTACCTAACATCATAATGTTTGGGAACCATATATTTGTATAGAAGCTATCGGTACTCATTTTATAATCTCTGTAGATCCATTCGTTATAACCATCCGATATTGGGGCGGGGAAATCGTCAATCAAAAACATTGAAGCATTGATTACTGGATATACACAGACATCGTCGAGGAGGCTGTACACAGCTGCAATGAGGCCGCGTGACTGTTTTTGACTAAACGCATCATTATTATTAACAATAATTCTTCCTTTCCCGTATTCCCTCTCCCATAGCAATGGAACTTCGGTATCTCCTCCTGATTTCAAGTGTATCGTGCAAGTGCTATCCAGTTGTTCCATCAGAGCATAGCGATTATTGTTACCCCAGATATACTCGTTTCCCTTACCGCCCAGCATGAAGTCTGTCAATATCTTAACTTTATTCACAGTTACAAATTGTGCGTCGCTTTGGGTAATACCCAGCTTGTAACTGATTTTCGAAAGAGCAAGGGATGGCTCAATGGATTCAGCGAACAAGAGCCTTCCCCCCTGATTAGCCCAGCTAAATATAGCAGGTAAGGATCGCTGAACAGCTGATACATCTGCAAACGATAGAATTAAAGTTCTATATTGGTTTAATTCCGGAAACTCATCCACAGCAAGATCAACAGCATCGAAATTTATACTCATGCTTGACATCACAAAACTAATATTATTATATATGTCTTCACTATAAGCTTCATCAGAGTTGAATAAAGTAATACATTCCTTGGATGATTCAGGTTTTGCAACGTTAAATACAGTATCTGGTATAAATCCCCTTGTTGAAGATATGATGTCGTACTGCATACCTCCTTGTTTAACAAAAAGCAGAAGAGCTAATATGGACATACCCACAAGAGGCAGGAGCATCTTGTTGAATCCACCATACTTTCTCATATTATGCACCGCTGTTCGCGCTTGTAGCAGCGAGCATTTTTAGAATATCTTCTCCGTAAAGAAATTTTAATCTCTCTTTTCCTTTGGAACTCCACTTGATTGGCATCATTTTAATTTTTTCGAGAATTTTGACCTTTTGTTGTTTGTTATTGCTTTCCATATAAATTCGTATGCCAGCCAGCCAAACATTTTCATCCTCTGGCCAATACTGTATCAATTTCTGAAAGGCTTGTTCTGCCCCGGCATACCTATGCAGTGCAGAATCGTTTTCAATAACTTTAAAGTAAGTCTTTTTATCATATGGATCTAACTCTAGCCTTTTTAGTAGAATCTGCATAATAAGCATTCGCTGCTTGACGAGTAAATGACCCTCGATTAAACCGCTATTAATATATCTATTAAGCGCATCAATATAATCATCAAGCAAAACTATATCAGACGGATTGTTCTTAACCAGAAAGGATTTATGTTGAATCTCTAATTCAAAGCCTCTTTGGATTTCAATGATTGTCGTTGTGGCATAGTGCGTAACTTCCACATCTTCATTTGAACGGGCGACTTTAAGTAAATCGAGATATTGGGCTGGATCACGATGTAAAATATCAATCATAACTTTTCGCCGTGTCTGAACATCGTTAATCAGTATCGCTTCTTCCAGAGGAACAACAGCACCTGGCTTATCTCCTTCGTCAATATCAATCCTGGCATATCCGCTGTTACTGTAAGCAGGCAGTTCTGAGGAAAACTCTTTAGGTCCTCGTTGACTATGACTCATCATTTCCGCGAAGAACAAACACATCATGCCGAAAACAGGGATTAATAGAACCATGGGAAGCAGGGCTGAATTTGTACGTATAATACGAAGCTTTGATAATATGAAGCAAACTCCACAGCATAACAATTGTATAGACACTATAAGATATATCAAACGATCATCCATATCTTTACCTTTGGTATTGCCTTTCTGGAATTGCAACTCCGTTAACAGAAGTGCATGAAATTCCGTTTTTTAAAAACCTTTCTATTACCAGATTCATACTTTCATGCTCAACTTGGGATAATATTATATATATATATCCGTCCCTTCCCTGCCCGATAATATCCGTTGATCTTATCCATTTTTCAATAATGTTAAACAAAGTGGTTATATCTTTGTATCTTTTGTCGATTCGAAGCAATTCATAATTGGCTACATTGTCGCCACGCATCTTTTGCTTAGCCGCCAACAAATCTTCAAACTGGCTATACTTATATATTCGAGTTCCTTCAATGAATATTTTATCTTCTATAGCGCTATGATAATTCAGCGCACGAATCAAGGAATCTTTAATCAGTCCACACAGGACTTTAATTAAATTATAATAGTAAGTTGTCATTTGTTCATAACGGACTTCATTTATCATGATCAAAGCTATGATTTTTTCATTACAAAATACTGGGGCGCAGTAAGCGGGATACCCGTCGATAAGCTCTTTATTACACCATATATCGTCCCTCTTTATATCACTCAGCATGAGCCTAAAGCTGGTTAGGCTTATAGAGCTTTGGACAGTATTGCTAATGTTCTTTGAACTTACCCACAATCTCGCATAAGTTACGGTTTGATTTACGGTATAGATAGATATTGTTTGGTTTTGCAGCAGATCCTCAAGAATAACAACAGCTTCATGAACGACTGAATCAGGGATGACATTATCTAAACGCTTTGTTATGTTATAAATTCTACCAAAGCTATTTCTATAACTCAACAGCTGGTCCTGATACTGCCTCTTATTTTTCAACGTCTGATCGTATAATTCATATAAAAAAACATAACGTTCTTCCATTGTACTCCGTTGTTCTTTTTCCAACTCAAGTACGCTTGCACTTTTATCCTTTACATAACCTGTAATTACACCCGCAGCGAAATAGATAAGAAATGGTAGCCAGTTATCAATGTTATAAAACAATAATCGCCAGTCCAGGTTTGTATTATAATAACTTAGTAAGCAGGAAGCTATAGCTAATAAAACTGCTATCATTCCTACCCTGATTCCGTATATACTTCCAAAGAAAACGACAAATAGTAGCCTGAAATCAACATATCGATATTGAACATCAGTCGAGGATAGGAAGTTTAAAAATTGCATTAATGCAAATCCTAGAATCAATTCCAGTGTAGCTAAAATAAAATGGTTCTTTCTGACCTTTTCGTAGAACCTTTTTAAAAATGATATTCTTTTGGGATTATTTGACTCAAATCTTTTTATAGTCTTTTCTATTTGGCTTATAATATTATTGTATGCAATCCAATTGTAATACTTCGATGCAGTTTCCACCTTCATATATGGGGGAACACAGCCTTCAATGTTGGTAAACTCATATTCAAAACCAGGAATTGCTTTTCTAAGCAATTCTCCCAATTCATACAATGA
>JAFACO010000545.1 GCA_023425485.1 Bacillota bacterium | reverse complement strand
TTGTAAAGGTAGCCAATACACAATCCAAGTCGCCTGAATCTAAAAGCTGTGTACGCGTAGCTGCTGTAACAGCGGTAAATTCAACATCAACACCTAATTCTTCAGCAATTTTTTCTGCTAGTGTGATTTCTAATCCGCTATATTTCTGTGTAACAGGATCTTGAAAACCAAAACCAACAACTGCATTCTTTACACCAACTCTTAAAGTTCCACGGTCAATAATTGCCTGTACATCAGCAGGATAATCTTTGCCATTTGCATTAGCTTCCTTTTCTTTATCCTCACTCTTGCAGGCTGTGAATAAAGTCATCATTAATAAAACACTTAGCACTAAAACAAAACCTTTTTTAAAATTCTTCATCGAAACTCCTCCTTATATTTATTCTCATAGACTGTTAAAACAATCTTTTGTTAACTTTAATTCTTACTTGGATCGAGCAGCAATTCACCCTTACATCATTAATCATCCCTTTGATTAACGACCTCATCCTTACCTTTACTTCTGTCTTATTCTAAGAAATTAACGAATAATCTTACTTAAGAACTGCTTAACACGATCATTTTCAGGGTTATTAAAGAAATGTTCCGGATCTCCTTCTTCGATGATTTGACCATCTTCCATGAACACAATACGATCTGCCACTTGTCTTGCAAATCCCATCTCATGAGTAACAACTACCATCGTTATGTTTTCCTTAGCCAATTTAATCATTACATCGAGTACTTCTTGAATTGTCTCTGGATCCAGAGCTGAAGTTGGTTCATCAAATAATATAATCTTTGTTTGCGCACATAACGCTCTTGCAATGGCTATTCTTTGCTGTTGTCCGCCGGAAAGGGTCGCAGGATATACATTAGCCTTATCTCTAAGTCCTACAATATCAAGATAATGATAAGCCAATTCCTCTGCTTCCTTTTTGGTCTTATTATGTAATTTCATAGGTGCCAAGGTTAAGTTCTTTAAAACAGACAGATGTGGGTATAAGTTAAACTGTTGAAAAACCATCGAGGTGGTCTCTCGAACTAGCTTTGTCTTATTCCTTGACGTAAGCAATTGTCCATTAATGGTAACACTTCCGCTAGTTGGCTCTTCCAAATGATTCATACATCGAATCGCTGTAGATTTTCCAGAACCGGAAGGTCCTATGATAACGAGTTTCTGGCCTTCTGAAACCTCTAAGTTAACATCCTTCAGAACATGAAGGTCTCCAAAGAATTTATTAACATTTTCCATTTTAATCATAAGGTCGCTTCTCCTTTATAACCTTGTTTGTAATTCATTAACAAGCTAACACCTTAACGTTTTAACACAATAACGTTCTAGGGTAAGAACAAAAGTGTGCTTTGCACACTCTCGCGTTCAAATACTTTTAAAGCAAAGCTTTTGTTCCGCGCGCGTAGCTGCGCATCATTAGCCCGCAGGGCTTTTTATATAACAGGAAATTCGAAGGAATTTTCTGTTATATAAAAATAGTGTCTGAAATCTGTCTTCAGACACTGTTGTCGTGGCTTATTATACCCTATAATTCTTTCTATTGTCAAGGTTTTTAATTTATTAATTTAATCTTTTACTATTTTAACGTATCAGTTTAGCAATACAATTTTTAATATTCTATGCATTCGAAAGCTCATTTTACATACACATTATATTATAAAATTTGTCGTGCGTTCTGCTACTCACTCCCAAAAAAGCTCATCTAAGGTTCGATTTACAGCCTTACATATCGCTATGCAAAGACGAATTGTAGGATTATAATCTCCCATTTCAATAGAATTAATTGTTTGTCTCGATACACCTACTAGTTCAGCAAGCTGCTGCTGTGACATATCCATCGCTGCCCTTGCCGACTTTAACCTTAAGTTCTTCATTGTACCTCCTGCTTTGCCTCAAACCGAATCTTTAACCACTTAGCGAAGAGGGCTATAAAAATAACTACAAAAAACCACCCAACTATAAATGAGACCCCTCTAAAATTCAAAACTCCATCTGTAAAGGCCATCCCGCCTATAATATTTATAGCACCTAACGATATATTGATAAACCCGAGTAATCCAAAGGCTAACAACACGCTTGTGGGATTGTCGCTTAAAGCAAAATATGCATCCTTCCAAATACAATAAATTACATGTACTAGTTCTGCAAATAAGATACCAACCATCATTGCAGTTAAAGTATCGATTGGAAGTTTATCAACTTTTGAAAAGACTATTCCGTAACCCACATTATAAAAGGTCAAAATAAAGAAACTTATTTTATAGCCCTTTCCTCTAATTAATGCTTGACGCTCATCATATTTGTCTTTTATGCTTTTGTCATATTTTGTAGCTCTAATTACAATCCAAATGAGGAAAATTGTGACTACGATTATAAGACTTACACCGATAATACTCTCCATAACATCTCATCCTTTCTTTCAGAAAAATCAATGGCATTTTAAAAGTCTTTAATCACATTAAAATGCTATCACAGTTGTTGTATTAATCTTACAACCGCAATAGCATTTTGTCAAATATATATTACATTTTGTAAAGTTCCTGTATTTTACTGTTTTACACAAAGATTTTATCATTTTGCTGCATCGTGATAATTTATCTTTAGCCGATTCACTCAAAGAACTTTATATTATTTTTTCAACGTAAAATCGCTGCTAAATCCTGCCTTTACATAAATCTTGCTAACTGGACTATAATCGCTTATTGTATTGCCTTTAAGGTAAAGCTCAGTAAGTTTTGTTAACCCCTTCAACGGTGCTATTGAAGTTATTTTATTATCTGTTAAATAGAGCTTTTGCAAAGAGGTTAGCTTTGTCAAAGGTTTCAAATCCTTAATCTGATTTCCATTCAGTGATAACACCGTAAGCTGCTTTAGGTTTGAAAGTGACGTAATACTACTGATGGAATTTCGTTGCAGATATAAAATTTCTAATTTTGTCAAAGACTTCAATGCCTGTATGTCTTTCATCTTATTATTATCCAAGGATAATTGTTTTAAATTTTTAAGATTAGCCAACGCTGTGGCACTTGATATATTATTAACACCAAGCTCTAATATTTTTAAATTCGTAAGCTTACTTAAAGATGATAAACTAGAAATTTTATTCTCCCGTAAGTATAATTTTTGTAATTTAGTTAGTCCAGCTAACGCTGTAATTGAGCTTACTTGATTGCCATTGAGTGATAGTGTTTCGAGATTTTTAAGTTTTTTTAATGTAGAGATATCAATAATATTATTACGTTGCAGATAAAGCACTCTTAGTCCGGTAAGTGTTCCCAGACTTGTGATATCTTTTAATCCCAGCTGTTGTGCATCAAGATATTCAAGTTTTGTAAGGTTTGCTAAATCTTTTATACTCTTTACTCCCGTTGGAAGTTTTAAGCGGTAGATGCTTTGTAGGTCATAAACGGTTATTTTCCCGGTCGTAATACCAAGTTTTTCTCTGACAGCCTTCTCAATCACTGAATCTTTAAAGGTAACGGTTTTTGTACTATTTGCAACTGCTTTATGGAAGGTACTCATCTTATTCAGGATCGTAGTCCAGCCATTCAATTTATACTTTAGTCCATTCGTATCCGTATAGTCAGGTACATTAGCCAGACTCCAAACCGAGATACCACCAACCCCATAGGTTCTTGCGAGGTCAATCTTAGCTGAAATACTTGTGCTATCCTCATAGAGGATGACATTCCAAGTCTTATTTGCAGAATTATAATACTGAAGATAAGGACTTTGTAATTCATTATTATATCCATAGGTTAAGTTTTTCCCTGCGCCATCCTTATTATCAACACGATCCTTAATTGACTTGTAGAGCGGTGTGGATCTTACCTCTTTACTAAGTGCGGTGTCCTTCAGAGTGTCCCAGCCTGTAGCACTAGTCACATCGTATTGCCACTGTGCACTGTCAAAGGTAATTTGCAACCAAACCTTTGACATTTGGGAGATATCCGCAGCTGCCCCACGCAAATCATTCAAGGCATCTCTTACAGCTCCAATTGGAGCTAAACTATCTACTGGTTTCAGAACATCGTAACCAGTATACTGTTGTACTTGATTTTTTTGAAGTTTTTGTACTGGTTCATAATCATGAGCCATTAAAATAACCTGATCTGCGAGCTCTAAAATATCTGAATACTCATACCCATCGTAATATAGTAATGGATTTACTGCTACAAACATAGTTTTGTTCAGCTGTATCAGTTGTGATTTTAACTCGGTTAAAAATTGTGTGTAGTAGTAGCTAATTGTTTTCCCGTCATATAGTATTGATTTCTTGTCACTTCCAGTATTACGAAGTCCCTCAAAATCAATTACGACTCCATCAAAATAAATCCCTTCTCCTTGTGATAGATCAAGCTGTAAATGGTCTGTGATTGCTTTTATTACCAAAGAGCGCTTATCTGCCAAGGGCAAAAGTTCCGTTGCATCCTTTCCATCCATATAAATATTCAGCTGAATTGATTTCCCATTATTCTTAGCATACTTTACAGGTTCTATGTAGTTGCTTGGATAGTAAAAACCATAATTACCATTTTTAGCCTTTGTAGTATTTAATGCTGTGATATCTTCTGCATCTATTCTACTCCAGGCAAAGCTAAGGGAATCTACATTGTCTATGTAATTCTTTATTTGGTCGCTAAATACTGCATTCGACGGGTAGAACGCGTGGAGATCACCTTGTGTTTCCTCCCCTGACACATTCATTGGAAACAGCATACACATCAACATCACTACGAGACTTAATGCTATTCTATAAAGTAGTTTACTTTTGCTTATGTACAAATCAGTTTTGATATTATTAGGTTTCATATCATCGACCTTCCTTATTTAAACTTACTACAAATATCAACTTATCAGGCATTGCAACTATGGAACGAGTTCCCTGATTTTCTACATTCCTTCTAATTATAAGCCTTTTTATTAATATTGGAAATAACGAATTTCTTCCTATTAACAAAAATGAGGCTGTTTTATCAGCCCCATCTTTATTCATGACAAGTGAAACAACTTGTCGTTTCACTTTGTTTACTATATTAATATAATATAAAATCCGTCTATAGCCTATGTTCATATATAGTTATATTAGAACGATTTACCTCATAAGTACCAGTGTCCGTATAGCGAACCACTGGATTATTCTGATATACATCCACCAGCATTTGAAGAGCTATCGTAACCCAAGTAAAGGCACGTTGCGCTATTGCTCCTAATATTTTATCCTGCTTAATTAGTTCTGCTACATCTTTTCTTAAATCAACTGTCAAGATGCCATATCCAAGATGATGTTTGGCAACATATTCTGCGAATGCTACACCCCAGGCTCCATTGGTGGAATAAATTAAATTAGCATTTGGATAATCCTTTTTCAGTGTGGTAAATATTTGATTCATCTGCTCATCTGTTGGAGTACTGTGGACTTTAATTGGGTGGACTTTTATATTGGAGTTGGCACTTAATTCATGGATAAATCCTTCTCCACGCCTTTCAATGGAGGCAACTTTAACATCACTCCATTGGTTTACAATAACTTCGCCTTGATTATTCATAAGTTGCTTCACTAATTTAGCAGCATTTTTACCTAATTCAATGCTATTAGTTTCAATCAGTGCCTCATAAGAGATATCTTCAAAGGAGGAATTAATAAAGATAATCTTAATCCCTTTATTCGTCGCTTGTTTTAATGCAGCTTTGATTTCTGGGTTATCCAATGGACTAATAATAATTGCATCAAAGTCCCGATTGATAAAATCATTGATAGCTTCCAACATATCTGCTACGCCATTTTCTCTGTCCTTGGGAGCAAAGAATTCAATATAGAAGTTAAGCGCCTTTGCTGTTTTTTTACCTTCGTTACGGCTTGGAACCCAGAAGGGATCGTCAATATCAAAGATAGCTGCAACCTTCTTCTGCTGATTAGCAACATGATCCGTTTTAATAACCGAGGAGGAGGCTGTAATTGCATCCACTTTGTTACGCATATCGTGAGCCATTTTATTAATAATGTTAGCGGTACTATTTTGTGCTACCGTCAAG
>JAFACO010000533.1 GCA_023425485.1 Bacillota bacterium | reverse complement strand
GTACTGATACTCCTGTGATAAAAGTCTTCTGGTTGCTGCAGAATTACCAAGATACTCTCTTCCATAACCAATTTCCAAAGTTATTGCTGCAAACTTTGAATTTGCTTCTTTAAACTTAATCTTACTTTGATCAAGATCCTTTATTTGCAGCAAAATATATTCCTTCGTACCATCTGTAAATGCGTGGAACCCATAAGCTGGAGAGAACTTTGCCCCTACTGCAAGAGTAATAGCATAATCTGTTAAGCTGGAACCCTCGCCCAGCATGCCATATAATCCACCTTCATAAACTCTCGTATATTTCCTTGTTGTTATCCCTTTATTCAGTATATTCATAACGTCAGTTCGAAACTGCTGACTTCTCTTTTCCTGAGTCTTTGTCTGCCAGGTCTTTCCCGCATAGACAATGGAACCCTGCTGATGCATATCGATATATCGATCTGCCTTTTCAACAATAATATAGTGGTAAAGCCATTTCATCATTGCTTTCGTCTCGCTATTGGACCCTGCGTACTTACCCGCATAATTTGCATATCCCGGCTTCGTAGCTATACTGGATTTAAAAACACTTCCCTTTGCTACCTGTCCCCACTGAAGACCCGGGAAATTTCTACCGCCATCCGTGCCATTTGCATAGGCTTTCCAAAGTTCTTTTCCCTTTGTAGTCCAATTGGAGGCTTTGTAAATGAGACCTTCTCTAACATCCACATTAATAATAGGAACGGCTACATACTTATTTCGCTTAAGAAGCTCCATGGTTTTTTTATCCGTCTGTGCTTTTTGTACTAAATCTACTAATTCCTTCACAATAAAGGTTCCGCCAGCAAACTCTCTTCCATGTACCTGACCGGTCATCATTATAACATTCTTCCTATAACTTGAATCTACATTAATTTCAATTGCGTACAAATCTCTACCCAAGGTAGATTTCCCAATTTTATATAGATAAACACCTTTATATCTGGAAAGGCTTTTTAAAGTGTTGACATAGGTTTTATAATCCATTGTATCCTTTATACTAACGGATATCTTTGCAGGTTTTTTATCGTATTCCGTCGCATCCACCCATTGATAATTCATCGCTTTCTTATATTCTTCAAAAGGCATTCCGGAGCCATAAAGGGAGCCATAGGCTTTTATTCTATTTTGTAGTACATTTAGTGGCTCTTTCTTTTGACTAATCCCCGTAACACTTTTACCAACATAATCATAAGTAGACATGAGCTCCAGGGTCTTTGAGCGATAAGGGATCTTTGTAGGTGTCGGAGTTAGTGTAGGTGTTGGTACTTTCGTGGGTGCTACACTAGGAGTCACTGGTGTTGTAGGCATTGGTGTAACACTAGGTGTCACCGGCAATGTTGGTATCGGAGTTACTTCTTCTGGTGTTGGTGTAACTTGATCCGGAGCTGGTGTAATCTCACCCGGTGTAGGTGTACTAACCTCTGGTGTAGGGGACACCTCTTGCTCACCCATACTGCCATCTGTTACACTAGCTTGTACCTCAAAATTCTTACCCGTTAGAATTAAAGTAGCTATAATAATTAGTACTAGGATAAGGGATAACTTCTGTCTGCTCATATAGTGACCTCTCCATTGATGTTAAGTTGCATCGTACTTTAATAGATGATTAAAGTCGATATTTGTCAGTTGACGTTTATTATTATTAAACCATTAATCTGATTCTCTGTCAAAGTCCAAATATAGGTTAATTTGACCTAGAAAAAAGTGTCAGCAGGCTGACACTTTTTTACATTTAAACAATTCTATTCTTCTGATAAAGAGACAACAAAACGATTAAAAGCCTTCTGTCCCTCTTCTGACCTTTTAAATACTCCAGCATGTTCTAATACTTTAAGAAATACCTTGCCAATTTCTTGCTCAATTATATTATGTAGGCTGTCTTCCTTAATCTCTGAGTACTTAGATAAAAACTTTTCAGCCCAGTCTGCATGCTTTTCTGTCAACTCATGGGAACGAAGGTCTTTACCCTTAAGAATGTAAACCTTCAGAAGTTCCATTTCCTCTTTTAATCTTACGGGTAATACGGCTAGTCCCATTACTTCGATTAGTCCGATATTCTCCTTCTTAATGTGATGCAGTTCCTGATGCGGATGGAAAATTCCAAGGGGGTGTTCTTCACTCGTACGATTATTGCGAAGAACTAAGTCTAGTTCGTAGAAATCCCCTCTTTTTCTTGCAATTGGAGTTATTGTATTATGTACCTCAGTTGTAACGGCATAAATATCCACTGTTTTATCTGAATAATCACGCCATTTGTTTAAAACCAGGTCTGCCAATTCTACAAGTCGCTTATCATCCTTAGATCTAAGTCGTATTACCGACATCGGCCAGGCGACAATTCCAGCTTCAACATCTTCAAAACCTTTAACACTAAATTTGTGCTCTATCGCTGCTCTTGCCATTGCAAATTCATAATTACCACCTTGAAAATGATCATGACTTAGAATAGACCCTCCAACGATTGGAAGATCAGCATTGGATCCCACAAAATAGTGTGGAAATTGTATTACAAAATCCAATAATTTTCGAAAAGTAGCCTTCTCAATTCTCATTGGGATGTGCTCTGAATTGAACACAATGCAATGCTCCGGATAATAGACATAGGGTGAATACTGAAAGCCCCACTTCTTTCCTTCAATTATTACTGGTATAATTCGATGGTTTTGTCGTGCAGGATGATCCAATCTTCCTGCATAGCCTTCATTTTCATAACATAATTGGCACTTAGGATAAGAACTCTGTTTGGAATTTTTAGCAGCAGCGATTGCCTTTGGGTCTTTTTCCGGTTTTGAAAGGTTTACCGTAATATCCAAATCACCGTACTCTGTAGTTGTAATCCATTTTAAGTCTTTTTTAATCCGATAGGTTCGAATATAATCTGAATTCTGGCTTAATTTATAAAAAAAATCTGTGGCTTTTCTTGGGGAGTCCGCGTATCTTAATTTAAAGTTTCTTATTACTTCACTGGGGTTTGGTACCAAAAGTCCCATTATTTTAGTATCAAATAAATCTCGATATGTAATGGTATTTTCTTTTAGAATCCCTTGTTCATAGGCATAGTCTGTTAATTTCACTAATATTTTTTCCAGGTCGTACACAGACTCAAAAATTTCATCCACTTTCTCTATTTCTTGTTCGTTATAATCCTCAAGTTGAAATAATTCAAGCAACCTATTCCGTGTATAAATGATGTCCTCTTCATTAATTAAGTTGGTAGAATATCCGTAATCTACCAACTTATCTATCCATTTGTATATCATATAATCATGCCTTCCTTAAGCCTGTAAACTTATTTATAACCATTTGGATGTGTACTATGCCACGCCCAGGCTGTAGCAATAATCTGTTCCAGATCTGTATATTCCGGTTTCCAACCCAATATAGTTTGCGCCTTCTCACTGGAAGCAATTAAGGCAGCTGGATCACCGGCACGTCTTGGAACAATCTCTGTCTTAATTGAGGAATTTGTTACTTTACAAGCAGCGTCAATTACTTCTTTAACAGTAAAACCAACCCCATTCCCAAGGTTAAAGATACTACTTTCCTTTCCCTTACGCAGATACTCTACCGCTAAAATATGTGCCTGTGCTAAGTCGGTAACATGAATATAGTCACGAATGCAAGTTCCATCCTTTGTATCATAATCATCACCAAACACACTGATGGCTTCTCTTTTCTTGTTTGGTACCTGTAAAATAAGAGGAATCAGATGACTTTCCGGGTTATGTGCCTCTCCAATCTGGCCACTTTTATGAGCACCACAAGCATTAAAATATCGCAAAGAAACGAACCGAAGGTCATGAGCCACCCCAGTCCATTTGAACATCTTCTCCATGGCTAACTTCGTTTCACCATAAGTGTTCGTTGGCTCTGTTTTATCTGTTTCCAAAATCGGTACACGTTCCGGCTCACCGTAGGTTGCAGCTGTTGAGGAAAATACAATCTTGTTAATGTTGTGCGCAACCATAGCTTCTAATAATACTTTTGCGCCATTTACATTATTGTCATAATATTTTAAAGGCTTCACCATACTTTCACCTACCAGTGAATTTGCTGCAAAATGGATGACTGCTTCAATCTTTTCTTTCTCAAATACCTGATCTAAAAAGCTTCTATCTCTAATATCACCCTGGTAAAAACGTGCTTTGGGATGTACAGCCTCTATAAACCCGGTTTCCAGATTATCAATAATGACAACATCCTCACCCTTGTCGATTAACTCATATACTGTATGAGAACCAATATATCCTGCACCACCTAATACTAAAATGCTCATAATTATCTCCTTCCACATAGATGTACCAAATTATATTTGCTATGATTAATAAATTTAAATCCTAATTTTATATTCGTCTAATCATCAATTTAGATCATTCTCTTACTAATAATATATCGATGATGTTGGGGTAAAAAGCCTTCACTGTGTCTAAAAGATGAATATATATACTCTTATATTCATCTTAGATAACCTAATCAGGCTTTTGACCCCGGCATCATATCGTTATAGCTAAGCTAGAATTATTGGTCCATTACCAACTTCTACAACATAGAAAGTAGCTTCATAGCCAATTTTATCACTATACTCTTTACCTACGTTACTAATAAAGCTATCGACTGAAGCTGTATTAACGATACTAACTGCACATCCACCAAATCCTGCTCCAGTCATTCGCGCTCCAAGTACACCCTCTTGCTTCCAAGCTGCTTCCACTATGGTATCCAATTCCTCGCCAGTTACTTCATAATCGTGCTGCAGAGAAACATGGGAAGCATTCATTAAGGAACCAAGTAAAGCTAAATCTTTATTTTTCAAGGCTTCGACTGCTTTAATAGTTCTTTGATTTTCATAGACAGCATGCTTTGCTCGTTTTATTCTAAGCTCATCCTTGATAGCATCCTTATGTGTCTCAAATTGTTCTTCTGTTAAATCACCAAGTGTCTTGATATCTATCACCGTCTGAAGTTCTGCAAGGGCTGTCTCACATTCACTTCGACGTTCATTATACTTTGAGTCTCCTAGTCCACGTTTCTTGTTGGTATTCATAATAACGATTTTTGCATCACCAAGTTCCAACGGAGCATATTCATATTCAAGATTTGATGTATCTAAGAATATTGCATTCTCTTTTTTCCCCATAGCGATAGCAAACTGATCCATAATACCACAATTAACCCCAATGAATTTATTCTCAGCAGACTGAGCAATGAGTGCGATATTAATCATATTTATGTCAAGATCAAATAATTTAGACAAAAGGAATCCCGTCAATACTTCAATGGATGCTGAGGAAGAAAGACCAGAACCGTTTGGAATAGTACCGAAATACAGGAGGTCTAACCCTTTGTCTATGATATATCCTTTATTTTGAAGGGTCTTAATAACACCCTTAGGGTAATTTGCCCAGTCATCTTCTTTCTTGTTCTCAAGATCAATAACGGAAGATTCAATAATCCCCAGATTCTCAAAGTTCATGGAAAAGAAGCGTAATTTATCATCCGTTCTCTTTCTGGCAACTGCATATGTTCCAATGGTTAAAGCACAAGGAAAGACATGCCCTCCATTATAATCTGTATGCTCACCAATCAGATTTACTCTACCGGGTGCAAAATAAGTTTCGTACTCTCCTCCTGCACCAAACACTTCATCAAATTTTAACATTAGCTCTTTCTTCATGTCCTTCTCCTTTATATACGTTTTGTATATTCTTTCAGTAATATCTTTAACTATTCCTGTACCAACCGCTTCTAAAAGTTAGTTTCTCTTTTTTTCTTTATGTAAGTCACTTTCAACATTAAATTATATTTATTTCATATATTTTGTTTTAAAACATATATTATGTTGTTATCAGCTTTATTTTACTCCTCTTTACCCAATTTGTAAAGAGGAGTTTCAATATCCTTAACTTTGAAATACTATTTTCATAACCACATTTTGTGCATAGTCGCCGAAGCCTTCTCCAAACAGGTTAAGACCACCCTTATGTAG
>JAFACO010000531.1 GCA_023425485.1 Bacillota bacterium | reverse complement strand
ATCAGCCTACTGCTTCTGATACAGATATATACGTTTTTATTCTGTTTTGATGCCAGTACTTTTACTACATCCACTTCACCAAATAGATTTTTTAGCTCCTGATCTGTATTTAGCTGATCAAATGCTTCAAAAAATAGCATAGTCTATTCTCCCTTCAAACTGGTACGTCCTATTTATTCCAGTTGGTTAGTTCATCTCTAAGTACATTTAGTAATTGATCCTCTGGTACTTTGCGAATTATCTCTCCCTTTTTCATAAGTAAGCCTTCTCCCTTGCCACCAGCAATGCCAATATCAGCTTCTCTAGCTTCTCCTGGGCCATTCACAGCACACCCCATCACAGCCACTTTGATATCAAGGTCAAAATCTGCTACCATTTCCTCTACATCTGTAGCTAACTGAATTAAGTCAATATTCGTTCTTCCACAAGTTGGACAGGATACTAACTCTATTCCACCTTTTCTTAATCCCAAGGTCTTTAAAATAATTTTAGCAGACTTAATTTCTTCCACTGGATCACCAGTTAACGAAACACGAATGGTATCGCCGATACCTTGATAAAGCATTATCCCTAGTCCAAGTGCGGACTTAATATTGCCGGCATGCACCGTACCAGACTCTGTAATACCTACATGTAAAGGGTAGTTTGTCTTTTCAGCAATTAACTCATGTGCTCTGATGCACATCCTAACATCCGAAGATTTAATACTAATTACCATCTGGTCATAATCCATGTCCTCGATACGCTTCACTTTATCTAAGGCACTTTCCACCAAACCCTCTGCAGTTACATGACCATATTTTGCAATAATATCTTTCTCAAGCGAACCACTGTTAACCCCAACTCTGATTGGTATGCTTCGTTCCTTAGCAACACTTACTACAGCGCGAAGCTTCTCTTCATTCCCAATGTTACCTGGATTAATTCTAATTTTATCCGCACCATTCTCCATAGCAGCGATAGCAAGTCGATAATCAAAATGTATATCTGCTACCAAGGGAATTGATATATTTTTCTTTATTTCAGTAAATGCACTGGCAGCCTCCATGGTTGGAACAGTGCAACGTACAATTTCACATCCAGCAGCAGTCAATCTGTGTATCTGTTCTATGGTTGCCTTTACATCTTCTGTCTTAGTATTTGTCATTGACTGAATTAGAACTGGATTACCTCCGCCAATAACTCTATCTCCAATTTGAATAACCTTTGTATTATTACGGTACATATAATCACCCTTTCATGCATTCTTTAGAAGCAGTTCAACCCTGCAATTGGGGTTGAACCGTTTCGATCCTTCGAACATCTATATTGTAACTCTTTGGCTTCCATTTGTAAATGTGATAAAACAATAGGAAAGGTTATGATCTACTCTGGCTAAAACCAAAGCCAAGATCATAACCTTTCTTTTATATATACTTTATCATGAACCGCTTTCATTTATCATGAACATAAACCTCGTTCACGATCTTGTTACTCCAATCGGTATTTGCAAGCAAGCTTGCAATACCTCATTCTGCTTTCATTCCTTAACGAATGAATATATTCTTGATATCGTTAAATAGTACAAATACCATGAGCATCATTAAAAGTACCATGCCCACCATGTGCACCATAGCCTCTTTCTCTTTTGCCACAGGTTTTCTTCTTACTGCTTCAATCAGTATGAACACTAACCTTCCACCATCTAAGGCAGGTAAAGGAAGCAAATTCATAACACCAAGATTTGCGCTAATTAAGATACTGAACTGCACTAAAGATAATAACGTAACACGAATTCCATAATCCTTAGATTCCGTTACAATGTCTCCTACATAGTTAACAATTCCCACTGGTCCTGCAATCTCTTTCACACTTACTCTACCAGTAACTAAATAGAATACACTTTTTAAAGTATTAACAATATTCTGCTTCACTTGGTAAAAACTATATTCAATTACTTCAAGTGCGGATACTTTACCATATCTCAAATTATATTCAAGACCTGTCATATAATCACTTTTTACAAACTTGGGGGTTACGGTAACTTCTACCGGGTTATCCGCATTACCATCTCTAATGTATGTTATATTTAACGGTTTATCCTCCAATGGATTTGCCTCTAAATAATTGGAGAATTCCAAACCTGAAGCAATATCAGTTCCATTAACATTTATAACAATATCCCCTACCTCAAGTCCGGCTTGAGCCACTGGGTAATCCGCTGATATTTCAACTATCTTTGCAGGATCACCAGATGGATAGAAATTACAACCTAATAAGTAAAAGTCTTTTAATACCGGAGTAATATTTACTGTCTGCTCTTTGCCATCCCTCACAAAAGTGATGGGCACTACTTCCTTGGAATAAGGTTTGAAGTAAAGATTATACATAATATCACTACCAAAATGTACAGCTGAACCATTCATTTTAGTTATTAAATCTCCTTCTTGCAATACTCCATCTACTGGTGAACCTTTCACAGTGTTCTCTACAAAAGGCTTATCAACACCGACATTCCCCAAATAAATCAAAGAAAGCACAAAGGCAAAAATAAAGTTAAAAAACGCTCCAGCGAAAATAACAGAGAATCTTGCCCAGGGTCCTTTTTTATGAAAAGCTCCCTCATCATCAACGGTTTCGTCTTCACCAAGCATCATACAAGACCCACCAAAAGGCAGAATTTTAAGTGAATATCTAGTCCCTTTGTACACATAGCTTGCTATTCTTGGTCCCATACCAATTGAAAATTCTGTTACCGTTATGCCATTCTTTTTAGCTAATAAGAAATGTCCTAATTCGTGGATGGTAACTATTACACCTAATATTAATATCGCTACGATTATATTCATTCATTATCCTTTCTTATCCTCTGCGGGTAATTATCTTACTCCCAGAGTTTTAGTATAGCCCTTTATAAAATCATATGTTTGTTGTTCCGTATTCAGAATTTCTTCCAGTGATGGACATTCAATCAATTGATGATTGTTCATTGCTTCTTTAATCAATGTTGGAATCATTAAATATTCTATTTCTTCTCTTAAAAAAGCAGCAACAGCCCATTCATTGGCTGCATTATATACCGTTGGCATACTTCCACCAATTCTTCCTGCTTCGAAGGCAAGTTTAAGTCCTTCAAAGGTATCCAGATCTGGTTCTTCAAAGGTCAGTTGTTTTAGTTTATAAAAATCAACTCGGTTTTCCTTCATTGGCATACGCTCCGGATAAAACAGTGCATATTGGATTGGAAGTTTCATATCTGGCACACCGAGCTGTGCTATTACACTACCGTCCACATATTCAACCATGGAATGTATAATGCTCTGTGGATGTACCACTACCTGAATATTATCAATATTTACATCAAATAACCACGCTGCTTCCATTACTTCAAGCCCTTTGTTAACCATGGTTGCAGAGTCAATGGTAATTTTCTGCCCCATAGTCCAGTTCGGATGCTTTAGCGCATCCTTGGGTGTTTTATTCTCTAACTCGGACTTTGTTTTACCTCGAAACGGACCACCGGAAGCTGTTAAAATTATTTTCTGTACCTGTTTCTTATTCTCTCCATTCATTGACTGGAATATTGCAGAATGTTCACTATCCACAGGATAAAGTGAAACATTTTTTTCTTTAATGAGAGGCATTATAATATGTCCTGCTGTGACTAGAGTTTCTTTATTTGCTAAAGCAATGTCTTTTCCTGCTTTAATTGCTTCGATGGTTGGTCTAATTCCAATCATACCGACCATGGCAGTTACAACGACTTCTGTTTCCTCATATACCGCGCATTCAATTAATCCTTCTATACCAGAAAGTACCTGGACTGGTAAATCTTTCACTCTATCCTTTAGTTGTTCTGCCTTTGCTTCTTCAGAAACACACACTATCTTTGGCATAAACTCTTGAATTTGCTTTTCCAGCAATTCTATATTACTTCCAGCACTAAGTGCTGTAATACTCAACTGATTTCTATGTTCTCGTACAATCTCTAAGGTTTGGGTTCCAATGGAGCCAGTTGACCCTAAAACTGCAATATGCTTCATCTTTAGGCCTCCATTAATTATCCACGTAATAAGACTGATAAATAGTATACGATTGGTGCGGTAAATATTATGCTGTCAAAACGATCCAAAATTCCACCATGCCCTGGAATTAATTTACCATAATCTTTTATGTCATGATTTCTCTTTATTGCAGAGGCAGCCAAATCACCTATTTGAGATATAACACTGGAGGCAGCACCAATCACTGCAAATGCTAAAATAGGATTTGACACTTCAGTAATATAATCTTTTGTGATAAGCGCATAGATTGCACCAATAGCAGCCGCTCCAACCACACCACCGATACACCCCTCAAGGGATTTTTTAGGGCTTAAAACCGGAGCAATTTTATGTTTGCCAAACAACACGCCCACACAATAAGCACAGGTATCGGAACCCCAAGCACCAATAAATATTAACCAAACAATTAAAGCACCATCTTCCAGTATTCTAACTTGATAAATGTAAGATAACATAATACTAACATAGAATAATCCAAGAAATGGAACAGCAATTTGCTCTGTAGAATATTTGGGAAAAGCAAATACATAGGTAGCCATTAACAGCATCAAATAAACAATAAACAACATCAATTGAAACTGTTCTAATTCGAAATATAACAACAGATAGAATACAACGGTACAAAGATATGCCAAAACACCAGGAAGTGCCTTATTCACTTTAACAATTCTACTTAATTCCATTGTTCCAATTAGGGATATAACTAATAAGGTAGCAAATAAGAGATCTCCGCCTAAGACGATAACTCCAATTG
>JAFACO010000523.1 GCA_023425485.1 Bacillota bacterium | reverse complement strand
TTTAGCGGTGATACAGCTCACACTGCGAGGCACACCATTTATTTACCAGGGGCAGGAGCTGGGAATGATTAATCAAAACTTTAAATCCCTCGCGGAGCTTCGTGATGTGGAGTCGTTGAATCTTTATAAAGAGTTATGTAATACCATGAACGAACAAGAGGCATTTGTAAAGGTTTTAGCAGGCTCCAGAGATCATGCTAGAACACCGATGCAGTGGAACAATCAGCAATATGCAGGCTTTTCTACCGGGAAGCCGTGGATTATGATGGATGAGGATTATAAAAATTACAATGCAGAAGCTCAGCTTCAAGATGAGAATTCGATCCTTCGTTTTTTTCAGACATTGATTGCTTTGCGTAAGGAGCATAGGGTCCTTCATTATGGAGAGGTGCAATTTATTAATAAAAAAGAAAAAGATTTATTCACCTATTATCGTAAAGATGAAACTGAAATTTTGTATATTGAGATTAACTTGAGTTCCTCCAATAAGAAAAGAAAAAAATATCCAGAGGGAATTAACTTGCTTTCAAATTATCCAGAAGACCCATCGTACTTCTTGCGACCATATGAGGCAAGTATATGGAAAGGCTCTGCTGGCATTGTATAAAGAAAAACATAAATCATCCTATGAAGCGTAGGGTATGTTAGATGTACAAGTTGTCTATAAGGCAAAATTGAAGGAAGTAAAGTATTGGAAGTATAGAGATGGAAAACCGTTAAGATAGATTTTACATATAGATGAGAAAAGAGCAGAGAGATTAGATTTTATTTAATATGAAAAGGACTTATATATGGAAAATATACTTGATATAACTACAAGAGAACAACTTAGAAATTGGCTGGAATTATATTCTTCTACAGAAAAGTGTTGTTGGGTAATTGTCAGTATAAAACAGAAACCAGATACATTATTGTATCTTGACGTTGTTGAAGAGGCATTGTGCTTTGGATGGATAGATAGCGTAAAGAAAAAATATGCTGAAGATAAGGTTATTCAGAGACTATCTCCCAGAGCAAAGAAAAGTTCATGGACAGAACTCAATAAACAACGTGTACTCCGTCTTGAAAGGTTAGGGCTTATGACGGAACTTGGAAGAAAAGTATTGCCCCACAATTTCTACGATAATTATATGATAGATGAAATAATTGAAAATAGGCTCAAGGAGAACGAAGTCACTTACCGTAATTTCATGAATTTTCCAGAACTATATAGGCGAATTCGTATTGATACAATTGTACAAGTAAAGAATGACCATAAGTTATTTGAGAAAAGGCTAGATAAATTTATAGAAAACACAAAAGATGGTAAGATGTATGGAGATTGGAACGATAATGGCAGACTTCTAAATGACTAATATGATTAAGAAAGACGGTGGCTGGGTATGGTTCCAGGTGTGATAATATGAGGACGAAACAGGAGGTATCCCTTGCAGGAATATAAGAATGGTCAGGAACTGATTGCAGAAATTGAAAAAGCGGCAAAGCTTTTTATAATTGAATTTGACAGTGTAGAAGAAAAGGAAAAAAACAAAAGAGTGGAGGGAGTAGATCGTTCCCCTATGCAAATGATTGCATACCAGCTAGGGTGGTTGCACTTATTAATGAAATGGGATGCGGATGAGCGTGAAGGAAAGGAAGTGATTACACCTTCCTCTGGCTACAGGTGGAACATGCTCGGTAGCTTATATGAAAGCTTTTATATTGAGTACGAAAAGTATTCGTTGCAGGAGCTAAAGGTTTCATTTCAAAATACAGTTGATGAAATACTAACTTGGGTCAATACTTTTACTGAACACGAACTGTTTGAACAGGACACGAGGAAATGGGCTTCCTCCACGCCTTCAAGGTGGCCGGTCTGGAAATGGATACACATTAATACGGTTGCTCCGTTTACGTCCTTTCGAAGTAAGATTAGAAAGTGGAAGAGGTTAAAGAAGAGTAATCCATAATGCTTTTAAGCTTTAAAACTTATCGGGACAATTGAGATAAAGCAAATGGAGTTGAACAAACAAATGAAAAATTATGAAAACAAAGGTGAAAAATGAACAGAGTGAAATGTATTAAGAGAGCAATATCTATACGAAAGCTATTTTATTTTTTTATTATTCTATGTCTTTTGCCATTGACTGCTTGTATGTCGAGGGAGGAAAAAGAGAAGGCAAGGGATAACGAAAAGTTAGCCATACCAATTGTGCAGGAGTATTTAGATTTAAACTATGGCGGTGGGGAGATTATTTCATTAGATAGCCTACTCAGCCCAAGAGAAGAACTCGTTATCCCCATATATACTGACCGTGCAAGTTCTTATGTCAAAGCTTCAGTTATTGTAAATAAGAAAGAGTTTTCTATCCTTACTAATATCGAAACGGGTCAATGCTATGATAATTTTAACGACCAATTAATTATGGATAATTTAAAAAAACATGCAGTAGCTTCTCTTTCAATCGATGTTCCATATGATATTGAAGTGCGGTATTATCCATATGACCTTATTGGGGAGGTGGAGGAAAAATATTATACCAATTTCACTAAAGATGGGGTAAGTTCATTAGACGAGCTATATGAAAAAGACCAGTATGAAGTTTATGTGGTTTGCAAATATATCGCCAGTGATATGAACTTTGAAGACATTGATACTAAGAACTTTTTCACAGAATCGGACATATCCGATCTATATCTTGCACTTATTAATTTTCGCTCCAAGGATAGATATACTACAGATGCGTTTACTTCGAAAGACTATTATTATTTTGACAAATCAAAGCATTATTATAGTTTATGTGATGTAGTCATCGCTATTAGGAATGAAGAATTGGATAATGAGACTGGGGAATACGTTTACGACGATAACGTTAATTACAGTTATGCACACTATGCTTCGGAAAATATAAACGGCATAGAATTCACTTGGAATGATTGCGACTACGATTTGGATTTTGAAGTGGTACCAGCTGAGAAAGAGATTCAAACAGAGGATTACAGTGATGTAACCTTCTATTCTACGAATGATAAAGCCATCTCAATTAGATGTACTCCTCACTTGAAGAATATCTATGATAATAACAACAGTATTTACTGCTACTTTGATGAAGAACTGAATAATAGTGAAATGTTAATCACTAAATTTAGCGATAAAGACACGTACTACCAAAGATGGACGGTTGAATCAAAAAAGGATAGTTACCAAGATCTAAGAATTTCTAATAAAAGCGTATTATTTATCCTTGGTTTTTATGAAAGTAAAAAAGTGAAGTAGTATAGACTCTGACGAATTTGCAGTTCCATCTGCTTTCAAAGGTTATAGTGTTAATAAAGGAGATCACCATGCTAGAACAAATAGAAAATAGAAGAAGTATCCGTAAATATCGAAATAAAAAAGTGGAAGAAGAGAAGCTTATTCAAATACTGGAAAGCGCCAGACTGGCACCTTCTGGCAGCAATACACAGCCTTGGACGTTCCTTATTATTAAATCGGAAGAGACGAAAGAAAAGCTTTCAATTGCCGATCATAATCAAAAATGGATGATGACAGCTCCACTCTTCATTGCGTGTGTAGCCGATATACGATGTCGTATTGACGTTGGTACAAAAGTCAAGCTAGATGAGAACAGTTCTTTGCCAGAACTTAAGCAAATTATTCGAGACACAGCAATTGCAATGGAACATATATTGCTTGAAGCGGAGCATTTGGGGTTGGCGACCTGCTGGACTGCGTGGTTTGAGCAAGATGCCGTCAGACCTGTCTTAAACATTCCGGATGATAAATATGTGTGCGGAATCATTACCCTGGGATATGGTGATGAGGCCCCAAAACAGCGGCCGAGAAGAGCGATGGAGGAAATTGTAAGATACGAAAAATGGGTGTAAGAG
>JAFACO010000511.1 GCA_023425485.1 Bacillota bacterium | reverse complement strand
GGCTAAATCTTTGAATTTAATCCATAATTCACAGGGAATAGCATCAAACGGAATGATTTCTTGACAAATGAGCTTCGCTGCCTTTTCTTCCTCTACCGTAACTTTTCCACGAACAAATATCTTTTCTTCCGGTACCAGAAGATTTTTATATTTTTCAAAGTCCCTAGGGAATATTATAACCTCAACTATGCCAAATAAATCCTCCAAAGTAATAAAAGCCATCATACTATTATTTCTAGTGGATTTAATTGTCTTTGAAGTTATCATCCCACCGATTAATTCTGTTCTTCCATCCATAACTCTTGGTTTTTCTGTATCCTCATCAATTTCAAAATCATTGGAATTAACGGTAACATTCTTACGAATTCTTGCCTCGTATTCTTCTAACGGATGACCGCTGACATAGATACCCAGAACTTCTTTTTCAAAAGCCAGAAGTTGTTCCTTATTATATTCCGTTACATCCGGCATTGTAACTTCATATTCAATTTTCTCTGTTTCGTCTACAATATCAAATAATGTCATCTGTCCGGTGAGTGCCTTCTTTTTTTCAGCGGAAATGCTGTCAAGAATCTGCACATAGCTCATCATTAACTGTCTTCGATTGGAATGAATTCCACTGAATACACCAGCTTTTATAAAACTTTCAATGGTTCTCTTATTTACTTCTTTGCCGGATAGTCTGGATGCAAAGTCTCTTATATTGATAAAAGGACCGTTTGCCTCACGTTCGCTTACGATTGCCTCAATAACAGGTCTTCCAATCCCCTTAATTGCAGCCAATGCATATCGAATTGCACCATCTGCTACGGTAAACACTCCAAATCCTTCATTAATATCCGGGGGAAGAATCTCAATATTCATCTGTCTGCAATGGTAAATATATTCTGATACCTTACCTGGATTATCAATCACCGAGGTCATTAATGCCGCCATGAACTCCACCGGATAATAGCATTTTAAATATGCCGTTTCATAGGAAACTACAGCATATGCTGCTGCATGAGATTTGTTAAAGGCATACTTAGCAAAATCCATCATTTCATCAAAAATGTGGTTGGCTACTGCTTCAGGTACACCGTTACTGATACAACCTGGAATCCCCTCTTCCGGATTACCGTAGACGAAGGTCTTTCGTTCCTTAATCATTACGGATTCCTTTTTCTTTGACATGGCACGACGAACAAGATCACTTCGACCATAGCTATAGCCTGCTAATTCTCGTACAATCTGCATAACCTGCTCTTGATATACAATACAACCATAGGTCGGTGATAATATAGGTTCCAACTGCGGGCATTCATAAATTATTTTACCAGATTCGTTCTTTCCCTTAACATATTTAGGGATAAAGTCCATTGGACCTGGACGAAATAGTGATAATCCAGCAATGATATCCTCTAACGTACGTGGTTTTAACTCCTTCATGAAGTTCTTCATTCCCGCACTTTCTAACTGGAAGATACCCTCGGTTTTAGCTGACGTTATTAAATCATATACCTTTTCATCTTGATAGTTAATCTTTTTAATATCAAATTGGTCGTCTATACTTCTATCTTTATTAATTAGCGCTTCTGCATTCTGAATTACGGTTAAGGTACGAAGCCCTAAAAAGTCCATCTTTAACAGACCCAGTTCCTCTAAGGTTGTCATCGTAAACTGTGTGGTAATAGATTCATCTGAGGAACGAGACAACGGTACATATTCATCAATGCTTTCTTTACCAATAACCACACCTGCTGCATGCATGGAAGTATGTCTTGGCAAACCCTCTAACCTTTTTGACATATCAATCAAATACTTAACGTCCGAATTTGATTCATATAGCTGTCTTAATTCTTTATTATCATGTAACGCTTTTTCTATGGTAATCCCTAATTCCGTGGGTATCATTTTTGCTACGGTATCTACCTGCGCATAGGATAAATCGAGGGCACGTCCCACATCTCGTATTACAGCTTTTGCAGCCATTGTACCGAAGGTAGAAATTTGAACCACCTTGTCCTTACCATATTTTCGAGTAACATAATCAATGACTTCCTGCCTGCGTTCATAGCAGAAGTCAATATCAATATCCGGCATGGAGATACGTTCCGGATTAAGAAAACGCTCAAACAGTAGACTATATTTAATTGGATCTATATCGGTAATTTCCAGAGCATAGGATACGATGGAACCTGCGGCACTGCCTCTGCCTGGGCCAACCATAATCTCATGATCCTTTGCATATTTAATAAAGTCCCATACAATCAGGAAGTAGTCAACAAAGCCCATACTTCCAATGGTCTCGAGTTCGTAATCCATTCTGTCCCATAATTCCTGGGGTACGTCGCCATATCTTTTTACCATACCTTCCTTGCATACTTTTTTCAAGTAATCAAAGGCTTGGTATCCTTCTGGCACCGGATAAACCGGTAATTTATATTCACCAAACGTAATGGTTACATTACAACGTTTCGCAATTTCATGGGTATTGGTTAAAGCTTCTTTTGCATAAGGAAATAACTCCAGCATTTCCTCAGGGGACTTCATATAAAACTGTCCACCCTCATATTTCATCCTGTTTTCATCATTTACTTTTTTCTGGGTTTGAATGCAAAGAAGAATATCGTGTGGATCGGCATCCTCCGCATAGGTATAGTGCACATCATTAGTGGCCACCAGCGGAATACCAGTTTCCTGTGATAGGCGTAATAAGCCCTGATTTACTGCCTTCTGCTCCGCCATTCCGTGATCCTGTAATTCCAGAAAGAAGTTGTTCTCACCAAAAACGCTCTGAAGTCTAAGTGCTGCTTCTTTTGCTTCTTGATAGAAACCACGGAGCAGATTACTGGATACTTCACCTGCCAGACAGGCGCTAAGTGCAATAATTCCTTCATGATACTTCTCTAATACCTCATAATCAATTCTTGGCTTATAATAAAAACCTTCTAAAAAACCTCTGGAAACAATCTTCATCAGATTTTGGTAGCCTGTATTATTCTCTGCCAGCAAAACAAGATGATGATACCGTTCCTCATTGTTTCCTAATTCACGGTCAAATCTTGAATTCGGTGCAACATACACTTCACAGCCAATCACTGGCTTGACACCCTCCGCAAGGCAGGCCTTATAAAAATCAATAACTCCATACATTACACCATGATCAGTGATTGCAATGCTGTCCATTCCAAGCTCTTTTGCTTGGTGAACCATTTCCTTAATCTTACCGGAGCCATCGAGCAAACTATATTCTGTATGTAAATGTAAATGTGTAAATTCCATAATAACTCCAATCTGTCGCAGGTGCGACATCTATCCAAAAACATTAATCCTAATAAATTTATTGCGACTATTCCGAACCAAGCTCAAAAACCTGCGGTTTCTTCGCTGTTTGGCTCTCGCCAAACTAGAATACATGACAAGTGAAACAACTTGCCGTTTCATCTTGTATTATAAATTATCGTAACGCTTCAGAACCAAGCTCAAAAACCTGCGGTTTCTTCGCTGTTTGGCTTTCGCCAATCTAGAATATTAATAAATTATCCTTTGAAAGCAAGCTTTCACGGCTAATTTATTTAATATTCGGCTTGGTTCTGATCTGTTACAAATTATTGTAAGACAGGTATACTTAGATGTCAATGAACAAGATTAGGCTATAGTCTTTTATTAATAGAAAACACCACAGAAGTGCATATAACAAACTAATGCGCTTCCGTGGTGTTATAACAGTTACCAGTTCTTTGCCGGACGACTTATATCGATTATTTCCTCAACGTTAAATAGATCCTCAAGCCGCTCTGGGAATTCTAATAAGGCTTGACCGTCGATGGGGCGTCTGGTCATACGTACATAATTTTTCTTAATGTGCATCCAGGGTTCCTTATAAACTGCTAAGAAGATATCATATCCTTTTTCCTTCAGATATTGATATTTACTGCTTGTATAAATTCCAGTGGTTGTTTCTATATCATTTCCAAACGGAAATACATATATATTGGTTGATCCAACGATTGATCCTACCTCCTCAAGCCATCTGTCAGTATCTGACTTCAAAGTACTAAGGCTGGCTGCTTGCATATCTTTATGTCCCCAGCTATGGGATGCAAATTCCCAGCCATCCTCTTTCAGTGCTGCAACCACTTCTTTCGCTGCCTTCAACTCCTTCTCATAATCTGGAGAAGTCTTGTCATTGGTCCGATACCCCAATACTCCTTCATAACCGGTTAAAGCAAGAAGTCCCTTTGCACCTTTATATGAGAAATCGGGATGTTCCTCGATAAACTCATTTAGAATTGGTATAATATCAAAGGCTCCGGTTACCGTATTCCCGTCCTCAAGAATCATCTCACAGGTTGGCTTTCCATCTGAATCAAGTACTATTTTTGATGCGAATCCATCATCCAGCATGTATTTATAAAAAGCAACATCATCCTCCGATAACACTATGGGCTTCTTGCCTTCTCTTAGATATATTTCGTTTTCTTCATAACTGGTTGAACCATCAGAAAGCGTAACCTTCTTCACCAAATCAGACATTCGAACCAAAACATAATTCTGATCATAAAGTGACTGCAGCATTTTTTCAAATTCCTGTACCGTCACCATATACA
>JAFACO010000494.1 GCA_023425485.1 Bacillota bacterium | reverse complement strand
GATATTTTTTGAGGATTAAAATAAATCTTCATAACCAAATGCTTACTTTTTTGTCTTATGATTTGCAGTGCTTCAAAATCATCATTAAGCCAAGATAAATCACCGCTTACATTTATAATTGATGTTTGCGCTTTATCTCTGGCTACGTTGATTAGATAGCTTAGTTCCTGTCGGTTAACGAGTGCGAAACGTGGATATTTTACTGCCTTTATAATATCAATACAACCTGCTATGGTTATATAAATACATATTATTAGTACTACCCAATCAAAAAATTTATTACTATCAAAATTAAAATCCCCATTTTTTACAAACCAAGTTAATATTATTGTTATCACGCTAGCAATATGGGCTGTTAATGGAACAATACTACTTTGTATAGATTTCACTTTTATTTTCCTATAAATTTTACCCACTTTTCTCAATGATATTTTTGTCATATTATCATCCATATCATTTACCTCGTTCGTTTTTTAATTTTTTTAACTACAAATAATTTATAATTATACCATATATTCCTAATTTGTGCACTTTTTTTACTATTTTATAATTATATTTTATGAACAAAGCGAAACAATTAAACTTCTAGTTTCACAGCCATAATTACCTACATAACTCCTTTTACAAAAGTTGTAAATTACATCCAAGTATGCTATAATCTTCTTATGGAACAATTGGGTTACAGGGTGTGTTGACCTTCATTCTTTGGGAATGGGGGGATGCCTATGAAGAATCGTTTTGATTTAAAGGATGTACTTTCGTTTGGTATATTCCTTTTGGCATTACTTACATTCATATTTACGTTTTGTAAGTAGCCATACATAGAAAAACCACCCTAACACTTTGGACGGTTGAAGGGTGGAGTTTCTACTTTTATAATCGGTCAAACCACCTTGTGGGCGATTGTTCCATATTGAATCAAATATAACATGTGGCGCATATCTTGTAAAGATGCAAGTTAAAATTTTCCTATTTAGGCCAAGCAAAAATATAATTTTTTATTTTATTAGAAACCTGAATGTGGTTTTAAAATAATAATTCCATGGTTTACTACTCTATTATATTCTCCCATATTCTTATGGATGAACTTCCAACGTTCCAAGCGCATCAGGTTTTGTTTCTCCCGTTTCTGGATTACGTACAGCATGAATGTTATACAGATATCCCGTTTTACCATACCTGCCCAACTTATTCTCATCGTACCTGTCACTATCCATGCAAATATGGGTCGCTTTCAGGGCAATCACAGCATCCCTGCTCCCTTCAAAATGCTCCCGTTCCCAAAAAAATTCACATTCAATATTAAGAAAACACTCAGCAATACGTGGGGCATTAACACTTACCGCTGGTTCTGCTGTAAGACCAGAGGCAGTAATTTCATCTGTCTCAAATTGATTGTTGTCAATAGTTTTACCGCAGAGCTCGTATACCTCTCGTGACGGAAAATTCAGTACACAACCACCGGTTTCTTTCAACGACTGATACATATGTCCACCCTTGGATACTGAACCGAGTATACAGATAAAATTACCTGATGAACCTACAAAGGTTGACCAGGACTGTAAGCAGGCATTTTCCTTCCCATTTGATTTATAACCTGTTACTACGAGTAAAGGTGATGGAATTGCAGTCACAAAATCCTGCCAGGAGAAGGCTTCTAATTCGCCCGGCCATTGCTCCTTGATTACTTCTGGTTTAGTGGAAATTTCCTTCTTCATATCACTGTATCCTCCAATACTTTATTTTTATGCTTAAATACCTATACCTTCTCTTGCTAAAGATGTTCTGCTATACATTTTCTACTATACATGTTCTGCTATACATTTTCTCTATACATGTTCTGTTATACATGTCCTTCTATCAATTACAATTCAACTCCATTATATCTATCCGGTGTTTTCCCAAAACTAAGTTTTTTTGCAGCCTCAATGATTTCATCTTTTCTTTTTTCTGCTTCCTTAGTAGATAAATCCACTACTAAGTCCGGAAAATCCGGCTGACCATATCTGAATTTACCGTAGGCTGCCCCAAGCATTTCACCATCAATCAACAGATAATATAAGGTTTCCACGCCATCCCGCTTCCAGGCTTCTTTTAGCAAATGCTCATTAGAACGATACATTACATCATTTTTATGAACTGCTAAAACCCTAGGAGCCATTTCAAAGGTATAGTCTTGTAGTATTTCACTATCGCTCTTCAATAGATAACCACCGTCAGTCTCCAATAATATCTGACCCTTGACTAACTCGTTGAGTGCCATTTTTATATCTTTCCCCGGTAACTTATAAAATGACTTTACCATTTCACTATCAAACCATACCATTCGATAAGCATATCTTTGAATTAGAATCTGTAGTGCCTGCTGCCTGGTGTATCTAGATAGATCAGCATCAGGGACCATCTCGGAAAACCTATACCAGCCTCTGTCCCATTCACCATCATATTGGTCTTCATAGATTAGGAATGCCTCTTGCAATCGATGGAGCACTGGGGTAATCTCTTTGACTAGTAATCCAGTAGCTTCTTTCATCTGTTGTATGGTTAATGGTCCTTCCTGCTCAATGAGTTCCAACAGAAAAGTTTGTCTTTCAGTGAACTTGTCCAACGGTTTACAGAACGCACAGGCAAACAGTTCAAAATCCTCGGGGATAATCCATCCCAGATTACCACCTGCAAATCTGCCTTTCATAAGAGCGTGGTTTTTCTGCCTCTCACGGTTATATTCCATATCATCAAAGTCAGCACGATGGGTCAATGTAGGTGGGTCACCAAATCCGTTCCAGTAGACATTGTAGCCGGGCTGAAGATCTCGGTATAGCTGATCATACTCTGCTTCATTTGCTTTTCGAACCAAATGCTGTCGCTCCATACGGAGAGCGGTAATTTTATTCACTATCTTACTCCTCCTTAAACAGCCCATAAATAACAACTAAAACATTTCATTGTGCTAATTTAAAATAATACTATCTTATAATTAAAACCATTTGTCTTTGTTTTTACATTTTATAGTATGTAACACGACAACAGTATGTCATGTTTAATATTTACTTGCGATATTTTTTGCAAGCTCTGCAAATTCATCCCTTATATCCTGTGGAGCTATAATCTCTGCTTTGTCGCCAAAGCCTAGAAGCCAACTAAACACATACTCCATGTTTGTATAGTTAAGATTAAGGAAAAGTCCTTTTTCTGTTTCTTCATAGCAATTCAAACCATAATCCTCTATTAGCCTAAAACGGACACTTTTATCAAATAAAATGTTCAAGCTAAGCTCATCCGGAAATGTATCAACAGCATTCGCCTTGTCAGCCGGAATAAGACGTTCCTTGTAATTTTCATTTAGCAAATTAAGTTCCCACAATCTATTTAATTTAAAACGCCTAAAATCCTGCCTGTCACAACACCATCCAAATACATACCAGGAGTTCCAACGAAACTCAATAAAGTATGGTTCAATTTTTCGCTGGGTTTCCCCTTTCTGGTAGTAATAATCAAAGCAGATTATTTTATGTTCACTAATCGCCTGTTTAATAAGTGCAATTTTCTCTGAAAGGCTGTCTTTATAATGTGAGGACAAATCGATAATTACACTGTCAGCCAGAGAAATCATTGCCTTATTCTCCGGTGCTAATTTCATCATTAATTTTTCGAAATTAGAGGTTTTTGACACTGAATCAAGCCCTTTTATTGCTGCAACAAGGTTTTGCAATTCATCAGTGGTAAGTACACTTTTATTAATCTTATAGCCTTCCATGATTGCAATACCACCATCCCCGCCTTGTGTAGTAACGATAGGTATCCCCGCTTGGTTAAGTGTATCGATATCTCTCATGATTGTACGACGTGACACCTCAAACCGCTCTGCAAGCATTGGAGCAGTCACCTTATTATTTTGTAATAGAACGGTTAAGATACTAATTAAACGATCAATTTTCATAATTTACCTCTAATCTTATATCATGAACTTAAGGTGCGTTCATTTTTATTACTCTTATCGGTATCTGCAAGCAAACTTGCAATACCACATCCCGCTTTTATTATACCATGAACATAAAACATGTTCATGATCTTGTTACTCCGATCGTATCATTCAAGCAAGCTTGATGTTCCTCACTACGTTTTCATTATATCATAGCACAAAGAACATGACATCATTCTGTCATGTTCTTATCAATTTTATCATTTTATTTCTAAACCACAAAGTATTTGATTGCCTCCATCTGTCGCCATACATTCTGGAAATATTATTCCTTTTGCCAGCAC
>JAFACO010000488.1 GCA_023425485.1 Bacillota bacterium | reverse complement strand
CTATAGAAGTCAATGAAATTAGTACCCAGATACGCAATATGGAGGATGCATCGTGTAAAATGTATGAATGCACTACCTGTCAAACCCATTTTTTATATCCACAACCGGAATCACAGGAGCTAGAGGATTATTATGATGGAAAATTCCGCGAGGAAGTACACACCTCTCACTACTATGATGAAGGTAAACTAATGCAAACCTTTCTTCGATTCACACCAGAAGCAAATATACGTGTTGACCGCATTCAAAAAGAATTAGCACCAAATGATGATATACTGGAAATTGGGTGCTCTGTCGGCTACTTTCTAAAAGCAATTGTCGATAAGGTAAACCTAGCCTATGGAACGGAATGGGATACACGTGCTCGCGATTACGTAAATAATTATATAAAGGACGATCGTATCCATGTGAGACAAAATCCAGAGGATTTTAACATCAAATTTGATAAAATCTTTATGTTCCATGTTCTTGAACATATTGCTGATCCTATCAAATTTCTTACAGAGTTAAAAAAGCTTCTAAACCCTAATGGGAAAATCTATATAGAAGTTCCTAACGTTGATGATGTTCTTGTAAAAACTTACCAATCCGAATCATTTAAGAACTTTTATTATAAAAAAGCACATCTATACAATTTTAATGAAACTGGTCTAAAGTATATTTTTGAGCAATCTGATTTTAATTATAACATAACCTTTATTCAAAGATATGATATTTCCAACCATTTTTACTGGCTGGCAAATCAAAAGCCTGGTGGCAAGGGATTTTATAAGAATTTATTATCCGAGAAAGTGAATGAAGCATATACGAAATCCTTAATTGATGCGAAACAGACGGACACTCTATTTTCTGTGATAATGCCCAAAGTAGGGTTTTAAATGTAGTAATCCCGAAGATACCCTTAATGAAATCGAAAGCTTACCAGATGTTTATAGATATGTTCATTAAGCTAATGCTTAATGATTCCTTACTGACCCCTGCAGGATGCACTCACTAACTATTTTCACAAAATAAAATTCAATTATGATGTCGAAGAGTTTAAAGAAATTATGAATATATTATTTGTCGTTCTCAATACTCCGTTGTCGGCAGATAATCCGCTGTTGCAACTTATATGATTGTTGAAAATCACAGATTATGAGTTTGATCCTAAGCAAAGCGAATCCACTTAAAACCGTTTTATCACGCAACTTTTTTCCCTTAAATAACACATAACAGTTGCTTCAGATACAATTATTTTCGAAGGAGTTCTTAGAAAGCGAAAAGTCTTTGTCTGAATGTCTTTTTAAAAATGAAAGTGAAAAGTTTAAAGAAGGCTAGCTATTAGCTTCATATTCTTCTTTTAAAATGGCATAACTATATACATCTACAAACTTCCCATTTTTATAATATGCCTGCCTAAGCATTCCTTCCTTAATAAATCCAACTTTTTCATATAATTTCTGTGCTCTTTCGTTCGATACTAATACGGTAAGTTCAATGCGATGCAAATTTAAATTATTAAATGCATGCTTTAACATTTCGTTAACAGCAAAATATCCTGCTCCTTTACCTTGATTGTCTCCATCGCCAATCATGATATGAAATTCAGCTGATTGATTTAACTGATTTATTCCTGTCAAGCTGACCAATCCAATAATATCATCGCAATCTTCTTCAATAATTACACATCGTACATTACTATTACGATTGTTCATATAATTATCATACCAGCTTACATCAACATCAATATTGATATATCTAAAGGTTGCCCCTAACTGATCTATCAATTCCTTCTTATTACGCCAAGAATTAATAATATGTATATCTTTCCTTTCAATTTCTCTTAATCTATACATTTAAGCACCTCCGAAACAACATATTCCATATCTTCAATCAAGTATCTTTGATCAACAGGTAGTGGCAAAATATTCTTTGCCATATCATACTCTAATTCATTTTCTTGACATAAATCATATACGTCTGTCCATAATGTTGGAATGTATATTTTTATCTTCTGTAATTGTTTTCTAACCTCTGCACCATTGTCAATATAAAGAGGATACATAAAAGCCCCTTGGGGAATATTCAAGGAAAGCTTGTTGATTTCTTTAAATCTTTGAGCAAGATACTTATAATTATGTGTTCTCTTCTGAGATACAGCTTCATAATCAATTCCATGCATTAAATTTTCGGTAAGTTTAGACATCTTCTTGATTGGTTCATTTATAAAGAAGTCATTATTTGCTACATACTCTGAGTAGAATTCAGAAGCAGATCGTTCAAATCTTCCATGTAGAAAATGCATACGTTCAAATGACTCATCCCGAGGGATATCATTTAAGAATTTATCCGTATACAGTATTGCACCATCTGCCACACCAAAAAATTTTCTACATGTATAAAGTGTATCTACACCTTCTATTGGTTTCTGAAAATAAGCTTGTCCATTATCTATAATCACATTATTTCCCAACGATTGTAAATAATTATTTGACAGTTGTCCATAGTAATTGACAATATATATCCATTCATCTGCATCTCTTTTAATATCTACAGGCTTAAAATCGATTCCTATCGAAAAGTATCTTATATGCACACTATGTTCTTCAAGCACTTTATTGCAAGAATCACACATGAATTTAGGCATCATAATCTTTTTTATATTTTTCGCTTTTATTACATAAGCTAGTGCATTCCTACCACAATTCAGCTTAACTGCATCTTCATACATCATCGGTAGACGATATCTATCCAATTCTATATAACCACCAATTTCTTTCATACTATAATCACTCCAGCTCTATACGTAACCACTCGTTTGACTTAGCTATTACTTGATCCAACTTCTCACGAGTATCAAATCTTAAAAACATGTCTCCAAGTGCCATATTAGCGCCTGTAAATGGTTTTACATAGTCGCCTTCTTTTGCAGAGATATCAACCACTTTCACATATTTATCCCTGATTTCTGGATCTATCGTAATTGTTTTCAAAATACCACTCTGTCCCGGTCTTGCATGAACAACCATTTCACACCAATGCCCATCGCATTCAGTCTGAACAACATTCTCAACAGGAAGTCCAATCGCTTTTCTAACTTCATTTTCGATCAAATCAATTCTAAAAGCCAATCTCTGAAGTTCAGAAATTTTGCATCCACCACCACGAGGTGATACTTCCATTATATATGGTTTACCATCAGTAGCTACACAGGTTTCAATATTATAAATACCTGTCTTCATTCCCAACAAATCCATCAATCTTTGTGTTTCATCAGATAAAGTCTTCTGATGCTCATCCTTCATTGAAGACGGCCAAATAATATATGCCGGTGTATATGGATTATCTGCTTCCGGGTCAAATAATTGATCAGAATACGTTATAAATTTCAAATCACCATCTATAGTAAAAGGATCAGCACTGGAATGATAACCCTCGAATGTAAGAAACTCCTCAATAATAAAAGCACCATTATGAGCAACATCCAGTGCAATCTTAATTGCATTTTCCAACTCATCCGGGGAGTTCACACGATTAACGCCCTTACTACCTGCGGAGTCAGTCGGTTTAACGATTACTGGCCAATTAAAGAAATCGATGTCTTCAAATGGAGCTTTTATATCTTCATATCTTTTAGCATGAGGACAATTAAAACCATTGTCAGTAAGAAATTTTCTAAACAACCCTTTATCTTGTAAAATTGCAGTAGATTCATACGAACCCTGGAATGGTAATCCCATTTTTTCTGCAACATATGCAGCTGTGACAACTCCGGGATCACAAGCGAAAGACATAACTCCATCAATCTGCATTTTCTCTGCGGCCTTTAATACTGCATCTTTATCAATAATACTAATATTATGGTATTCATCTGATAACTTATGTGCATCATTATCTGGTAAATAATCACAGGTAATAACATAAAGTCCTAGTTTATGCGCCACCTCAATAACTGGAATCAAATAACGCGATCCACCCAAAAGTAACAATTTTTTCATAGCCTTGTTCCTCCCATAAGTTATCTATTTCCATACATTTGCTTTTAGTAGTCCTGATATTCAGCAGAAACGATTTCTTCCTACCATTCTATATTATCAATGAATAGTTATCTATTTGCATTTGATTATGTGGCATATTCTGTCAACATCCTCCAGGCTTAAATCAGAATAAAGCGGCAATGTAAGAACTCTTTCAGAAATATATTTTGCTATAGGTGTTTGAAGCGAATCATATTGCCCCTTATAGCAATGAAAATCACTTGTTAGAGGATAAAAATACCTTCTGGCATAAATTTCTTCCTTCTCCAAATTATTATAGACAAATTCTCTGTCAAAACCAAACTTAATCTCATCAAAAACTACTGGAAAATAGCTATAGTTTGTTTGAACCCCTTCATTATATTTCATTAATTTTAATCCATCAACACCTGTCAAATGACTCAAATATCTTTCTACAACCTTTTTTCTCTTTAATAATTCTGTTTCTATATATCTCAAATTGCAAATTCCCATAGCTGCCTGAAATTCATTCATTTTAGAATTTGCACCTATTCCATCAACTATAAATTGTGATTTTATTCCAAAGTTTTTTAATGTATATAATTTATCACCTAATTCCTTGTTACTGTATGTGACCGCTCCTCCTTCAATCGTATTAAACACCTTAGTAGCATGAAAACTGAACATGGATGCATCACCGAAATTACCCACAGCAACCCCTTTATATGCTGTTCCAAAAGAGTGTGCTGCATCATAAATAACTTTAAGATTATACTTATCTGCTATTTTTTGTATTTTTTCAACATTACATATATTCCCATATAGGTGAACTGGAATAATTGCAGACGTATGCTCTGTAATCAGTGCTTCAATTTTTTCTTCATCGATCACGTATGTATCTGGATGAATATCACAAAATACAGGTTTCAAACCGTTTCTGACAATAGCATGGGTTGTTGATGCAAATGTAAATGGAGTTGTAATAACTTCACCGGATAAATTAAATGCAGCAATGACATTTTCTAAAGCCATGTGGCCATTAGAGAATAACGTAATATTGAGAACTTGAAGGTATTTTAATAATTCTTCCTCAAGCTTTATATGTTTTGTTCCCATATTCGTAAGCCAGCGACTATCCCATAATTCCTTTATTTCTTCGATATACTCTTCATACGCAGGCATAGAAGAACGAGTTACTTGTATCTTTTGCATAATTAGTCTCCATTTTCTGAGCATTGAATTAAATCTGCAATAATGCGGGTACCGGGCTTGCTTTCTTTAGCTGTATTAATATACCTGGGTTCACCATTAATTAGTATCCGATTGCGATTAATCCTACCCCGAGCCTGGTAACATTATTTACAGGTTTTGTTATTTTGTTATTTTTGTATAATCAATAACTTCTTCTACCAATTTATCTAAAGGCAGCAGCTCCTTTGTTATTCCATAGAAAACGAAATTTGTCTTTACATCATCAAAGAACGGGTAGTTGACAATAATTACAGCATCAATTTCACTTTGATCTAACTCCTTAACAGGAAGCATCTTTTTGCCAAAGTTACAATTATCATAATACTTGTTATAAAGAATAAACGGTATTTCTATATCATCTGACTCTTTTAAGATATTATGCAGTAACTCCGTATGTGGTCCTAACCCATATAAGGCTATTCTACGATAACCATACTTGTTTCTCAGGTATTGATTTATTGTATGAATTGGATTATCAATACTCATCAACCTTGCAAATAAAGTTAAATATGTTTTAAATACAGTGGTTGGATATTCTCTTGGTTCTCTAATATTATCTGCTCCCCACCAATATACCTTAGGACCATGTAGAATGGGATTCTTTCTTAATTCTAAAACTTCTTTATGATATGGGTGTAATGGATTTAGTATATCTTTGAACCAAAAAGCCTCGTCAGACATTCGAAACCACTTATAAATTGGTTTTATAACTACTTGATCCGCATTATATTCTTTTAGACACCGTTCGGTAAATGCAGGTACTTCACTAAAATTACGTTCTTGCATTACAATAGATATTTCAAATCTATTAATGATATTCTGTTCTCTTAATTCCTTTATAAAATATAAATTCTCCAGTAAGGTATCTAAATTATCGTGTCCCCCGGATAAATACTTATATGTAGAGCGTTCAAAGCTATTAGGAGTTACAATAACATTAAGGTTATATTGCCCAAGATGTTTTATTTTCTCCCAATTCTTCCTTGTAAAAAGTGCTCCATTAGTTTCGAGTAATACTCCAAAATTTGGATTATCTGATTTTACTTTTGATAACATTTCCATAATATAGGGACTTGCAAAAAAATCTCCATTACCATTTGTACTCAAAAAATCACCTTTATTAATAATTGGCAATAAGGTATCTGCCATGAATTTTACTTCATCAACATATTCCTTAGAGGGCTTATAAATTTCATCTCTACAGGAAGGACAGGAATGATTACATGTATAATCAAAAGCCGCATTAACCACCGTTGGAATTTCAGATTTTACTGCTTTAATCTTAAGTTCTTCTTCAGTTAACTCCGGTAGGCTATTATTTTCACAGAATGGACACCCAGTTTTATTACAGTATTCAAAGCTTCCATTTAACACAGTCTCTCTGATTTTTTCCGCTTTCTCACCATTCCATATATCATCTATACTTTCACTCAGCATATTTCCTATTACCTTGGTTGTCCAAGAACACACCTTAACATTACCGCCTGGATAGATGTGAATTTTTTTAAATGGAATTTCACAATATTTCATTTTTATTCCTCGCCTTCATTATTATTTTTTACACAAAATAACTCAAAGTCAACTCACTTCCACATATTGGTATATAATTGTTTTATAGCATTTTTTGCAATATATTTAAGTACAAAAAATTTCTCAACAAGATTTAGATCAAAGATATAGAACTGGAACAGCTTCTTATAATGCATATTATCATAATATAACTCTATTAAATCCACCTGTTTTAGTGTGAGCGTGTGATAGGCATAGGGATATACTGATTTATCATTGATTAATTGAATTTGAATTCTTCTTGCCTGCATTGAATCGTATTTTCTTTCTTCTATCGGCAGTGATGAGAAAGAAGTACTTTTTCTTACAACATAGCGATAAACGGCTGTCTTTTCA
>JAFACO010000460.1 GCA_023425485.1 Bacillota bacterium | reverse complement strand
GGTCTCCAAAACCGCAGGTCGTGGGTTCAAATCCTACTGCCCCTGTTAAAGAAAAGCCCTACAATCAAGCGATTGTAAGGCTTTTTTACCATGTCAATAGAACATATTCAAATAGTATATTTAAGATAAAAATTAGCATCTCATAACGGAATACTTAAAATTTGAAATCTGTGTCCGTTGGAAGTCCATTATTCTCATGTTCAGTTTACAGCAAAGCAAAACAATCAATAACCCGTATATAATTCTAAAACTATACCATCTCTTCCAAAATAGATAATACCTCTATCTCATGTTCCTTTAATATGTTAGTTACTAAATTGATATATTTATCTTTATCAAAATTTATATGTCTAATTTTTATTTCCAGATTATTATCAGGAAAAGAAACTGCACCTGTTACTGGTTCAATATAATTATCATTAAGATCGAATATCCTTGTAACAATGTTTCTATTAATGTTTATATCTTTGTATTTATATGCATCCTTTATAAAAAACTTTAAACTGGATGTATCAATAGTTTTTTTCTCCATTAGTAAACTCCGATTCATTTTACTATCAATGGTATCAATCCTATTTAATAGATATTTAAGCACATCTGTATCCAGATTTACAATTGCCTGATTATCAATCTCTTTAAATATATTATCCTCATATTTAATACTTTTCAACACATCATAAATTGGACCTTGTCTATTATCATCAAAATTTATGTTTTTTATATACTTATTTATTTCTTCACGTAGCTCTAATACTCCTTGAGAATCATTTTGATATTCTATTGTTCTCTCTGTACCTATATCAAAAGGCAATATTGTACCCTTTTCCATTATTTGAATAACAGGTTTACCTAAACAATGTCGTAATGCTAATTCGTACATAACATTTGGATTCCTATTAGTAAGATTGGCTATAACAAGGTCACTATAAAATATCTCTTCTATTATTTGTTTATTTATGGAACCAATATAATTCATTTCATGTGCCACATTTATACTATAACTATCTTCTAATACAGGTTTTATAGCAGCATTTATTATACCGTCAATATGCCTTCGTATTGGATCTTCAGCGTTGCCTATCGGTGTTATTACAAAACATTTTTTCTTATCATCTGACTCTTTTTTCACAAACATACTCTCCCCTTATTTTTTCCATTATTATACACTACATGGCATTTTTCAGCAATATAAAAGGTAAATCACAGAGCAAGTGTATGGAATATCATATTTTATTTGTCAACTTCATTGCTTCTTTTTGGTATATTCTCACCTCTGAATAATACATCCGAACAACCTTTATATGCTATTGGGTCAGTTTACAACAAAGCTATAAAATATCACTTGGCTTAACACAGGCAGAATTTATTTGGCTTAATGCATTAGTTTTGTCTGTGTATAAAAAGATTTTAATAAGTATTCGCGATTTTCCTTTCCACTGCTCATTAACTATTCAATGCTAAATCCTAGTTAAAAACATATAATTAAGTTATTTTTGTTTAAAACTTACATAAAATTAATATAAACAGTTCTCTCGAGGTTTTATGGAAATATATGTTGTGAAACCAGGCGATACGATTATGAGCATTTCCAAGGCTTTTGGAGTTACAATGGATAGAATAATCCAAGATAACGGACTTGTTAATCCCAATAATTTAGTTCCTGGTCAGGCTATTGTAATTGTATATCCAACTCAAACCTATACTGTTCAAGAAGGTGATACGTTAGGCGGTATTGCTGAATTATTTGATACTTCTGTTATACAATTATTAAGGAATAATTCATTTTTATCCACTAGAGAATATATTTATCCCGGTGAAACTTTAGTTATTAGTTATGAAACCAATAGGCAAATGATTACTAATGGGTATGCCTACCCTTACATTAGAAGAGAAACCCTGTTAAAAACCTTACCTTATCTTACATACCTATCAATATTTAATTATCAATTAACGGATGAAGGTAATGTTATTTCATATAACGATGATTCTGAAATAATACAATTATCCAAGTATTACGGTACTTCACCGCTTTTAATGATTTCCTCTGTTTCTCCGAAAGGCGAGCCTAATATAGAGTTAATATACAAAGTTTTACTAAACAAAAATTATCAAGACAATCTAGTTAATAATATCCTCAGCATTTTAAAATCAAGCGAATATGATGGGGTCAATATATTGCTAAGCGGTATTAATGAAACAAATCAAAATCTATATGTTTCTTTACTAAGCGATATTTCTTCTACTCTTAATAAAGAGGGTTATCGTTTTTTTGTAACAATAAACCCAAATGTAAAGCAAATTGATGATACAATATCCTTTGAACAAATTGATTACTCTCTTATCAACCCATTCGTAAATGGTATTATATTTTTACAATACGTTTGGGGAACAAATACGGAACCACCAGCGCCAGTAAGTTCTATTTATTTATTAAAAACTTTTGTGGATTATGTAATATCAATAGTTCCTTCTGATAAAATCCTTTTAGGTACGCCACTGATTGGTTATGACTGGGAGCTGCCATTTGTTCAAGGTACCTCCCGTGCTTATTCACTTACATTAGACTCAGCTGTTATTTTAGCACGTGATACTGATTCAACTATACAATTTGATGAAGTATCTCAATCTCCATATTTTAATTATATATTCTCCTATCCAGACTACCAAATTAACCATATTGTTTGGTTTCTAGATGCTAGAGGCATACGTGCTTTATGTAATTTAATAAATGATTACTCGCTACTGGGGTCAGGCATGTGGAACATAATGGTATATTATCAGCCAATGTGGACTATATTAAATTCACAATTTGAGTTAATCAAATTATTACCTGATAAATTACCATAATCTTAATTACAGAGCTTATTCTGTGAGTCCGGAATACAAATTCATTTTTTAGGTTGACAGCTTGAGATTAATCCATTACAATAAACAGGCAAATTAAATATGAGCTAATAAACCTGTATAAGGGAGTAGTTTAAATGCATCATTCAACAGTCGCGGCAAAGTAGCCTGGAGGTGCATGCCATAAATTTGGTTACAAGACTTTTCAGTGTTCTATTTCATAATAAGTGAAATGGACATTTGAAAAGTCTTTTTTATATGCTTGGAAGATTATTTTGTTAATTGATTCAAAAATATTTAAACACATAACACTTCCTTATACTGATTATATGTAACTGTTCAGAACCAACCAGAATATTTAATAAATTAGCCGTGAAAGCTTGCTTTCTAAGGATAATTTTTAATACAAGGTGAAACGATAATTCGTTTCACTTGTCATGTATTCATGTTTTGCGAGAGCCAAACAGCGAGGAAACCATTGGTTTTCGAGCTTGGTTCTGAATAGTTACGATTATTTATTATAAAGTTTGCAAATATTAAAACATAAGGAACAACTACAAATTTAACTAGGAGGAAACGAATGAAACAATGGTATAGAATGACAGCGACGGAGATTTTGCAGGAGCAGAAATTTACCATGGATGGTTTAACAACCGAACAGGCAAACGAGATTCAAAAAGAAAAAGGCGAAAATATGTTGCTGGAAGCAGCAAAGAAAAGTGCGCTTCAGGTGTTTTTAGAGCAATTTAAAGATATGCTGGTTATTATCTTAATTATAGCTGCTGCCATCTCTATGTTTTCTTCCCACATTGAGAGTACTATCGTAATTGTATCGGTTATTATATTAAACGCTGTACTGGGAACCGTTCAACATGTAAAGGCAGAGAAGTCACTGGAAAGCTTAAAACTCCTTTCCTCACCAAATGCCAAGGTATTGAGAGATGGTAAAAAGGTCTAGATTTTATCCAGAGACGTTGTTCCAGGTGATATTCTTTTACTTGAAGCCGGAGATTTAGTAGCTGCTGACGGAAGAATTCTTCGTAATTATTCCTTACAAGTAAACGAGAGTTCCCTCACTGGAGAATCCACCAACGTTGATAAAAGTGAGGAAACCATAACAGAAGAAGTAGGGTTGGGCGACCGTATTAATATGGTGTTCTCCGGCAGTCTTGTTACATATGGACGTGCCACTGTTCTTGTAACAGAAATAGGCATGAGCACTGAAATTGGTAAAATTGCTGGATTAATGAATGACACCAAAGAAAAAAAGACTCCTTTGCAAATCAGTCTTGATAACTTCAGTAAAAAACTAGCCTTAATTATAATGGTTATTTGTGCTTTTGTATTTGTACTAAGTATGCTTCGTGACATGCCTATTCTTGATTCGTTAATGTTCGCAGTTGCCTTAGCAGTTGCCGCAATACCAGAAGCCCTTGGTTCCATTGTTACCATTGTTCAAGCCATTGGAACGCAGAAGATGGCAAAGGAACAAGCCATTATCAAGGAATTAAAGGCAGTGGAAAGCTTAGGTTCCGTATCTGTTATTTGCTCTGATAAGACAGGAACTTTAACACAGAATAAGATGACCGTTCAACAGGTTTATATTGATGAGAATACAATCGATTTTGATGAAATAGATTTAAAAAATCAGTTACATCGCTATCTACTCTACGATGCAATCTTAACAAATGACGCCTCCTTCCATAATGGCGTAGCCATCGGTGACCCCACGGAATATGCCTTACTAGAAATGGCTAGAAAAATTCAGGTGCTCGATGAAGAAATTCGTGACATGATGCCACGTTTGGAGGAATTACCCTTCGATTCAGACCGTAAATTAATGAGTACGAAATATGAACTTCGTGGCATTCCAACCATTTTAACAAAAGGTGCTTTGGATGTTTTACTTGATAGAACCATTAAAATTCGTACTTCAGCAGGAATTAGAGATATAACAGAGAAAGATAAAGAGAACATCTTAACACAGAATCGTATGTTTTCTGAAAATGGATTACGTGTACTCGCCTTTGCATATAGGGAAGTCGGCGAAGAGGATACACTTACCTTGGAAAACGAAAAGGATTATACCTTTATCGGCCTGATCTCCATGGTTGACCCTCCAAGAGAGGAATCAAAGGCTGCGGTTGCTGATGCAAAACGCGCTGGAATTCAGACCGTAATGATTACCGGTGATCATAAAATAACCGCTGTAGCTATTGCAAAGCAGATTGGTATCTTTGAAGAAGGTGATCTTGCCTTCACTGGTTCAGAATTAGATGCTATGTCCGATGAAGAACTGGATAAAAAGATTGAAAGTATTTCGGTATATGCAAGAGTTTCTCCAGAGAATAAAATTCGTATTGTAACTGCATGGCAGAAAAAAGGAAATATTGTTGCTATGACTGGTGATGGTGTCAACGATGCTCCTGCACTGAAGAAAGCAGATATCGGTGTTGCGATGGGTATTACCGGTACAGAAGTATCCAAAGATGCTGCTGCAATGATACTATCCGATGATAATTTCGCCACTATTATTAAAGCTGTTGCTAACGGTAGAAATGTATATCGTAACATTAGGAATGCAATTCAATTCCTATTATCAGGCAACATGGCTGGTATTCTAAGTGTATTATATACCTCCATTATGGCTCTTCCAGTTCCATTCCTACCAGTACATTTACTGTTTATTAACCTGTTAACCGACTCTCTTCCAGCCATTGCTATCGGTATGGAGCCACCGGAAGATAATCTTCTTTCCCATAAACCAAGAAATCCTAAGATTGGTATATTAACTAAGGAATTCTTATCAATCTTGTTGATCCAAGGTGGATTAATCGCTGTATGTACCATGATAGCTTATTCTATTGGACTTCAAAGTGGAAATGAAGTAGTAGCTAGTACAATGGCCTTTGCAACTTTGACTATGTCACGACTCTTCCACGGTTTTAACTGTAGAAGTTCCAGGTCCATCTTCCACATTGGCTTTAAAAGAAATCATTACAGTTTACTAGCATTTATATTTGGTACGGTATTATTAAATTTGGTGCTCTTTGTACCAATTCTGCAAAGAATGTTCTCTGTAGCTGACTTAACAGGAAATCAGCTGGGAATGATTTATTTATTAGCACTGATACCTTCCATCATTATTCAGATTAGTAAAATCATTAAGATGCATGTAAAAAAATAACCGGTAATCATATAATTATAGATAACTTTCACTTTTACCTTCTATTATACTGGAAGAAACACACTGCAAGGGTTTCTCAAGTTATCATGGATGTGTTTGTAGCTAACAAAAGCTGGCTTTGTTGATACTTCACTTTACCTTTATAAATACAAGGGATATTGCTAATGTAAGATGTAAATCTTCATTAGCAATATCCCTTGCTTTTTGGGTTTAATTTAATGTCCAAATATACTTTAACATCGTTTATTCTAGATTATATCTTATTTGCTTCTAGCCTTCCTCCCAAAGGGTGAATAACTTCTTTTCTCTTTCAAGGTACCATCTGCCGTCATACGATATTTTTTCTTTTTGGGTGCCATCGTCTGCTTTGAAGTTGCAGGGCGAGAAGTTTTTTGTGAAGTGCTATTCTTTTGCGAACTATAAGGTTTCTTATTTAAATCGGGTTTCTTTGCTTCATTTCTTGGCTGTGAGGAATCTCTTTTTTGAGAAATATCCTTTCTCTGAGATGAATCTCTTTTTTTTGAAAATTCTTTATTAGTTGCTGACATGGCTCTTTCTAATATTTTATCAGTTAAGTCATCCCGTTCAACTATGACCTTTTTACCGCTTTTTCTTGGTTGAGTATTCTTTTCAGCAGGAAAATTATTCATTAAGGGATAAGGATGCTCCTTTACCTCTTTTAAACGTTTTCCAATTAAACTTTCTATATCAGCTAAATATTCCTTCTCATCAAAATCACAGAAGGATATGGCTACTCCACCTAGTCCTGCACGGCCTGTCCTTCCAATACGATGAACATAGGTCTCGGGAACATTGGGTAAATCATAATTAATAACGTGGGATAATTCGTCTATATCAATTCCTCTTGCAGCAATATCCGTCGCTATTAATATGCGTAAGCTTTTATTTTTAAAATTTGAGAGTGCTGTTTGGCGTGCCCCCTGTGATTTATCACCATGAATGGCTTGTGCTGTAACCTTCTCCTTTGATAATTGACGAACAATTCGATCTGCTCCGTGCTTGGTACGGGTAAATACCAAGGCGGATACTATGCTTTTATCTTTTAGAATATGAAGGAGCAGGTCCTTCTTATTAATTTTATCTACATAATACAGATACTGATCGATGGTATCCACTGTTGAAGAAACCGGTGTTATTTCTACCTTTGCAGGTCTTCTAAGTAAACTATCGGACAATCTGGTTATGTCAGGTGGCATAGTTGCTGAAAAAAGTAATGTTTGCTTATCCGCTGGTATCTTAACAAGAATTTTCTTTATATCATTGATAAAGCCCATATCCAGCATACGGTCCGCTTCATCTAATATGAATATTTTAATATATTTTAAATCGACTCGTTTTTGATTAATTAAATCATTCAATCTTCCAGGCGTTGCAATAAGGATATCAACTCCCTGCTTTAATACCTCTTCTTGTGGCTTTTGAGAAACACCACCAAAAATCACACAATATTTTAAATCTGTATATTTACCATAAGTACAAAAGCTCTCATATATTTGAAGGGCTAATTCTCTGGTCGGAGTAACAATGAGTGCTCTTATTTTTCGGTCAGCTCCAACCGCGCCTTTATCCTCACATAGCAGCTGTAGGGTTGGTATCGCAAATGCTGCTGTTTTACCTGTACCTGTCTGTGCACATCCAAGCAAATCTCTTCCACTTAATATAATTGGAATTGCTTCCTTCTGAATCGGTGTTGGCACCTCATAATTTTCTTTTGCTAATGCCTTTTGTATTGCGGGTATTACCTTTAAATCTTTAAATTGCATAATTCTCCTTATTTATCTTACATTTATTTTACAGATATTGCGAAACTATCATAATCTTTGATTTCATCTTCTCATAATTATCTGATTATTCTTTTCGATATTTAATTGCCAATCCTTTTAAAAAATTTCTTGGATAACGATCGCCACATTCCTTATAATTACGTTGTCCCTCTCTTCGCAGCACAGCACTTAATTCACTATTTGATAGATTAATTCCAGATGTCTTAAAGATATCCAGCATGTCCTCACTGGTGAGAGCTAATGCTATTTTGAGCTTCTTTAAGAAAACATTATTAACTGTCTTGTTGTCTTTAATTAGAAATGCTTGTTTTTCGGGTTCTCCGGGCTTAACTTCTTGCTTTCCCCTCTTAAAAATAATGAACCCATTTAAGAAGGACTCAAACATGAAGTTATTACAACGCTTCATATTATCATTTGCAATAAATTCATCATTATCTGAATCAATATAATTAATGTTCTTCGGCTTTAAAAGCATTCGCTGTAAATCTTCTCTGGTCAGTGTTATACCACCCAACTTAAAGATTTCAAGCATATCTATATCTCTAATATCCAATGCATATCTTAATCGAATTAAAATATCATTATTATTCATGTCAATAACCATGCCTTTCTCGGTACCTACAAACTATTGACTATAGGTATATGGAATTTGATAACGACTCATTATAACCCAAACTTCTTACGATATCCACACTTTCTGCATAACTCTTCCACTGCTTTTCTATTTGAGAAGCCTTCCACTATCTGACTGGCTCTCTCACTTTCAATTATTTCAGAAAAAGTTGTGACATTAATATTACCCAGAGCAATCACTCCCTCACCATCCAGACAACATGGTACCACAGTTCCATCCACTAAAATGGCTGCTTGATGACGAAGTCCATAACAAAAACCTTCACCGTCATCTTCCTCTTCTTTCAGGTCAGGCCATTGAAATTGATGGTCTTGATTTAAATAGATACGATTAATAATTTTAATACCCTTACCTGGGTTAACCTGTTCTTGAATGTTATAAGGTAGATTAAATTCCTTCTCGATTGCAGCCAACATCTCATTGTTAATCATATTCTCTCTGTTAATGGAATTGTCTTCCTCATAATTCCAAAATCGATAGGCGATTAGCAGCTGTGTTTTTTGAACTGCTTCTCTACTGAAGGATAAAATATTATTGAGATATTTCTCTTTATTATTCGCACCATCGTTGCCGTCAAAACTATGTAGAGAAAAGTTAATCTGGCGAAGAGCAGGTTTTGATAAGAGTGTATCCTTAACCTTATGAATTAGGGTTCCATTTGTGGTTATATTAACCTTAAAACCTTTTTCATAGCTGATGTCCAAGAGCTTATCGAGTTCTGGGTGAAGAAGCGGCTCGCCTTTGACATGCAAATAGATGTACTCGGTATGCCCCTTAATCTGATCTAATATTTTGCTAAATAAATCCACCTTCATAAATGCAGATTTTCTTTTTGTTGTGGGGCAAAAATCACATTGAAGATTACATACATTCGTTATCTCTATATAAACTTTTTTATATTTTTTCACTACTATCTCCTACCTCATAATTACATAAAGATTACTTCCTTCTATCAAAATAACTATAAACATATTTACAGAGTAGCCTTTGTAGCTAATGATATAACAGCTTAATCTCCTCTAACGTCAGCTCCCTATACTGTCCTTCTTCTAATGTGGCATCCAGCAGCAAGCCACCAATCGATACTCTTTTTAAATACATTATATAACATCCCACTGCTTTTAGCATTCGCTTTACCTGATGCTTTCGCCCTTCCGATATGGTAAGATATCCGGCTACAACCTTCTGTTCTTTTGGATTAATACTTATACTCTTCATTTTATCCGTATCAAAAGGTCCTTTAAAGTCCCGATATTGCCCTTCTTCTACTATTTCAATTTTAATTGCTTTTACCAATTCATCCGTTCCATTCATCTTTCCTGAATCTTCGTCTGTATCTACTCTAGTTACATCTTGTCCAATCGTTACTCCATTTATTAATTTCTCCATATCTCCGGAGTCAATTTGACCCAAAGCTCTGAAAAAATAAGTCTTCTCCACATGCTTGTTCGGGTGCATTAGACTGTGACTGAACTCTCCATCATTTGTTAGGAGAAGTAACCCTTCTGTATCCTTATCAAGTCTACCCACAGGAAATAAACCCTTTGCAATCTCTGGATCAAAATAATCAAGCACTGTTTTATTCACGGCATCTTTTCTTGCCGTAACACAACCCGCTGGTTTGTGAAACATATAATACAATTTCCCGGTATGAATAACTTCTGTTCCTAGGTGTTTTACAATATCTTTATCCACATCTATTTCAAAAGCCGGCTCAGTTATCAACAAATCATTGACTGTTATCCGCTCTTCTTTCACATAGTTTCTTACAACTTTTCTACTTCCCACTGATGCCTCAGCTAAATATTTATCTAATCTCATGATATGTCTATACCCCATTCATCATAGTACATTGTGTCAGTAACCTGATACTTACGGATTATGCACAGCAAAATACCTTATGGTTTCTAAAGCCTTATTTGTAACGTACATTCCAGTATAAGATTGTTTTGTTATAAAAAGCAACTATAAAATTATATTAATTTGTGTTATACTCTTAAGTAATTGACTTTAAACACTAAAAGTGGACAATAATAGTAATGATTGAGAGGGGAAGAACAATGGAACTTAATATATTTGAAATATTGAAAGCCATCTTTCTTGGCATAGTAGAAGGAATTACAGAATGGTTACCAATTAGTAGTACGGGACATATGCTTTTGGTGGACGAGTTTATCCACCTTAACATGAGTGATAACTTTAAAGAAATGTTTTTTGTTGTCATTCAACTCGGCGCAATATTAACTGTAGTCATTTTGTTTTGGAATAAGATGTTTCCTTTTCAGTGGAAGGATAAAACTCAACCTGTAATAAAGAAGGATACTTTTTCACTCTGGTTTAAGGTAGTAGTTGCCTGTATTCCAGGAACAATAATCACTGTATTATTTGATGATTTTATTGAATCTTATTTGAACACACCCTTTGTAATTGCCGCAGCACTTATATTCTACGGTGCCGCTTTTATTGTAATTGAAAACTGGAACAAAAGACGTACTCCAACCACAAGTAAACTAACCGATATTACTTATCAAACTGCTTTACTGATTGGTTTCTTTCAAGTATTATCCATTATACCTGGAACCTCTCGTTCCGGTGCTACTATAATTGGTGCTCTGCTTATTGGTGTATCCCGAGTTGCAGCTGCAGAATTTACCTTCTTCCTTGCAGTTCCTGTTATGTTTGGATTAAGTGCTCTAAAAATAATAAAGTTTGGGTTTAATTTTACGGGTCCAGAGTTAGTAGTTTTAGCAACTGGTTGCTTAGTGGCATTTGTAACCTCTTTCTTTGTAATTAAATTCTTAATGAGTTATATCAAAAGGCATGACTTTAAGATTTTTGGTTGGTATCGAATACTTATTGGTGCAATTTTAATCCTCTACTTTATGCTGGCATAAGTATGTTCCATTTTTAACTCCCTGCTTATTAACGAAGCGTTGGCATATTATTACCCCTTTTTGTAAATACTACAAAAAACATCAGAAAGGAGAATAATATGAGCAATAGCAAAGACACATCTTCAAAAAAGCAGGGTAAAAGTAGTGTGACTGACAATGTTATTACCAATAAGAATGTTACCCATACAGATCATCGTTCTAAGACCGAATCAAATAAGACCTCATCCTCTAATAAAGCAAAAGATATTTAAATGTTTATCCTAATATAATTGGTTTAAAGGAGAAGACCTATGGAAATAAAAGATTCTAAAGAGTATGTTTATGCCAAGGTATCAGAGGAAGATTTAGACACAATATCTAGCTGTGAAAAGACGTTAAGCGAGAAGCTAAACCAGGATATTGTATTAATTGCTTATCAGCCTAATAATGCCAGCAATGAATAGTAATCTATAGCAAAAGGAGCGGATCACAATGACCTGCTCCTTTGTTGTTTACTCCCAATTTCTTATTTCCAAACCGAAACCATCTCTAAAGGCTCCACAAGCAATTAAGATAAAGTCCACCAAAGTACCAATACCAAATAGTCCAAATGTAACTAAGTAAAGAATACCTGTTCCTATCTTACCTACATAAAATCGATGAATACCTAATACTCCTACAAAGAAACATAATAATAATGCCACTAATCTGCTTTTTGTACTAATAGTTATCCCGTATCCATTGTAAGCATTTGAATTGTTATTGTTATACGAATTATTATAGGTGTAATTTGGTTGAGTCTGTGTATTATTCATCGCTTCAGATACATGTTCTCTGCAATAGTTTCTTCCTTTTACATCAACTAAGCAATCAGCGCAGTAAAACTTCCCGCAATAGGTACAGACACCTGCTGCTTCTCTGTCTGGGTGTAATGTACAATTCATAAAAAAACCTCCTTTTTAGTTTATTGATAACCGTTCTATTATTAATTAACATTATAGCAAATGAAGGTAAGCAAATCTACAACAATAGACATTATTATAATATGCATTTTATACTTAACGCTTTAGCAAAACGGTCTTTCAAGTAATTAAATTAATTAAATAATTTGCTAATAGTACTTTATTAACATTTTGACAATATTTTGCCAAATTAATCCTATATTTTTGACTAAGATACAGTCTGTTTCTACTTGATAGGAGGATATTTTTAATGATAAAAAAGTTTCTAATTCTGCTTACAGCATTAATTCTTGTTTTAGCTCTAACCTCTTGCAGCAGTTCTAAAAGAAATGCTGAACCAGTAATTGAAAATAATATCAATATAAGTGGTACGGATGATACCGATGAAAATCCTATTGATAATAAACCAAGCGATACACCATTAGATACACCTTCAGCAACACCTACTGATACGCCTGTGGTTACGCCAATCGTACCTGACATTAAGAATGATACAACCGAGGAGAACAGTGATAAAGATACTACTAACGACACTACGACCAGCACTGGAAATAAGAGTGAGGGTAAAAAAGAAGATAATCAAGACAAAACGACGACGACTAAAGATGATAAGAAACAACCTACCCCAACCCCAAAGGTAAAACCAGTTGAGGAAAAGGAATCTAATCAACCCAAAAATGATAATAAGATTGAACCTACGAAAGTACCAACTCCAACCTATATGCCAATTTCGATAAACTCCGAGTCGTCTGTAAACAGTCCGCTCGCTGATACCTCGCTGTCATACAACTACAAGGAATCCTATCTTTCAGTATATAAATACACCGAGGATATTGCGGGTGTTACCTGGGATTTTACAAAATCTTATGACAGAGATTTTAATCTTTATACCAACTATTTTACCGGAACTACGGACGATTTAGTCAATGGTACTAAATATGTTGGCATAATGAGGAGAAGTTATCTTGACAGTAACAATACCTTTAAGGAAGAACTGTTAGGTTATAACCAAAAATTCTATTCACCCTTTGAAGATGAAGATGGTAAGATATATGCTGAAATTGGTAAGACTTCGCTTTATTCTGACATTTCCAATGATAAATTATTTATTGCAAAAATGAATACCAAGGGTAATATTATTTCAAAAATATGTGTAGGTGATTACGACGAGGATGATCTTGTATATCAAAACTACATTTTAGTGAAAAAGAATGTAGTAGCTTTATTTTTTGATAAGCTTAAAAATAATAAATGGCAATATAGTGAAGTTAAATTTATCAATATAGAAGATAACGAAATAAATAAAGTAATAACCTTTGAAAATAAAGTATCCTGTCTTAGCCCGAAAAGTGATGGCAATTATTATATTATAACCGCAAATACCTTTAACGAGGTATATGTATATGATGTTAACACCTATGAACTGGTCAATACAATAGATACTACAAAATGCAAGGAATTGACTAATTATGAATTAAATTATCATATGACAGGCCAGCCCTACAATAGTTATACTTATGATACAGATATTCGAGATGGTAAAGTATATTTCCTTAGACATTCCGGAATTTATGTAACCGATTGTTTAAAGTCAGAATTCTACCAATTATTAGACGGTACCAAATACGAAGCCTTTCGCAATATGATTAACCAATTTACCAGCTTTCTCGTAGGAAGTAAAGGAGACTTCTATATAATGAGCATCTATTACAATGCCGAATCACCAGTAGATTTCTGGCATTATACAAGGTAAGATTCTAATTTCAATTTGTTTGAAAATGTATTATAATAGAGCATGAAAACGCTAAAACGCTATATTCGGTATCAGCTTTTAGCGTTTTTCTATGTTTATAATCTCATCTGCAAATAGATATTATGTATCTACTTGTTTTAAAATAACTTTTGAAATACGTGAGGAAAGAAAATGATTAGAGAAGTTAGTCTTAATGAAATTTCCGATGGTAAGCTATACGGAATTAATGACTTGGTTAAGGCAGATTGCCACGACTGTAAAGGCTGCTCTGCCTGCTGCCAGGGCATGGGAAAGTCTATTATCTTAGACCCATTCGATGTTTATCGTTTATCAAATAATCTTTGTTTATCTTTTGAAGAATTATTGAAGGATAAAATAGAGTTAAATATTGTGGACGGAGTCATTCTGCCCAATCTTAAAATGGCAGGAGCTTCAGAGCAGTGTGCTTTTCTTGATACTCATGGACGCTGCAGTATCCATTCCTGTCGTCCTGGAATCTGCAGATTATTTCCTCTTGGCAGATACTATGAGAACAATTCGTTTCAATATTTTCTGCAGATTCATGAATGCAGAAGTGAGAATAGAACAAAGATAAAGGTTCGCAAGTGGATTGATACCCCAGACTATAAGGACAATGAACAGTTCATTATTGACTGGCACTACTTTATAAAAGACGTGCAAACCCTATTAAAAAGCACCCAGGAGGATAGTAAAGTCAAGGCAATCACAATATACCTGCTAAAGACTTTTTATCTAACCCCCTATGATGCCAATCAAGATTTTTATGTACAATTTAACGAGCGTTTAAATGCAGCGCGAAGCTATCTTTCATTTCAAACAGAAGCAAACCAAGCATAACAATCAGGCCGCCAATTACTGTTCCCATATTAGGCAGCTCACCTAACATAATAGCACCTAAAATTGCTGTAAGAAAGGGAGATACAAAAATATAATTTGTTACATCACTGGTCTTTGGTGCGAGGGCTATTGCTCTTGACCATAAGGTATAGGCAACTCCGCTACATCCAATTCCTAGTATTAATACACTGATAATTGCTAGTGGTGATGCCACTCTAAGCTCCGGAATTGAATTTGGAAGAAATACCAGCAACAATACAGTGGAAGTAAGCATGCTGTAGGAGGTTGTCTGAACTGGTGTATAACGCTGTGTTAACTTTCGTTGTAAAATGTTATAGATACTGAAGGATACAGAAGCAATCAAGATCCAATAAATACCCGAATTAATGGACAGAACTCCATCCCAAAGACAGATGATGATTACTCCCACTAGTTGTATTATAACCGCAAACCATTTCATTTTACTTAATCTTTCACCGAAGCAAAAGTTTGCTATTACTGCTGTAATAACTGGCGTTGTAGAAATGATAATACTTGAGGTTGCCGCAGTTACACTTGCTGCACCTATATTGAAGGTAACCACATAGAGAGCAAATCCAAAAATTCCGGTCAAAAATATAATTGGTAAGTCTTTGAGTTTCGGAAGGGGAACTTTCTTAATTACTAACACAAAGATTAGATAGATGGAGGCTACCACATACCTTAATACGCTTAAAGAAAGAGCCGAAAAGTGTTCCAGCCCGATTTTTGTAAATATATATGCTAAGACCCAGATGATAATTGTAATCATCGCATATAATTTGTAGATATTCTTTTGAGTTTTCATCGTTATCTCGTTTCTTATTTTAATTTTCTAGGGCTTATAATTATGATACAATATCGCTTTAATTTTATTAATCCCCCCTAAATTACGATGGCAATTTACTCTAGGGCAAATGCGTCAATCTTCTATTTTATGTTTTGATTTGTAGACATGTATTGATGATATACCAATAAAATCATTGTGTCAATGAGATAGCTTAAATGTAAAATCACTTACCTACAGAAAGAACTCCAAAGTAAAATTCGTAGAATTTCATTTTGGAGTTCTTTCTGATAATGTCTGGAGGCATATTCCCATTTACTTTATATTCAATTGTAATATTATTAAATTCCAGGTAGTTTTACCGTATCTCTGCTTTGGTAATCTTAAAGGAATATGAGATATCCTTACTTGCATCAATATGATAATCTGCTTCTACATCTGCACCCCAGCTATCAATACCTCCCACTCCTCTCACAGCACCGAGAATGCATACTACGGTTCTTCGCGCTAATGGGAGTTCTTCCTGATGCGTAGCATTTTCCAGTTCTCCTGCTGTATATGGGAGACAGGTGAAGGCAAATTCTTGGTCCCCTTGTGAAAACCTAAGTCCAAAGGTTTTGTTGCTTTGATTGGATTTATCCTTCGTGGTATTGCGATATACTTCCAACCACTTTGTCTTCATATGAACGTTGCTGTCCTGCGGAACTAAGTATTTGGTTACGGTCAGCCCTTCTACCTCATAAACTCCTGGAACTCCTCCTGCCATACGGTCAGGATAGGTTTCACCAGATAACCCTTCATAGCGATATCCCATTGCCTTGGTTGGCATAATAAAACGCATTCCAAACACAGGAAGTTCAGGTAAATCAGCTTTTCCATGGTATTGAACTTTGATCTCAATCTCACCACAGGATGATACTTCATATGCCACAACAACCTCAGTAGATGGTATGGTTATGGTTTTATAGGTGTAGATAATTTTAAGGGTTTGTGCCGTTTCGTCTTTTGTATACTGATTATTCACAGGTGCAAGCGGCAGTTCCATCTGTTTTCCATCCACAGCAACCTCAACTGCGATACTTTCTATGAACATATCCGCACTTAGCCACATACCAGAGCGCAGGGGGAACTTATTTCCTCTGTCATTGTCCGTGGTAGCACGCCAGAAGGTAGGCTTAGGCGTGCGATATAACCATTCTCTGCCGTCAATCACAAGGGATTCCAGGCCACCATATTGATAAGAAAATATATAGTGAAAATCTTCCCCATGTACTCCTAAGGTACAATCACCATATACTAATTGAAGTTTTTTCACTTGCCCCTGAAGCTCCTTATTTGTACAATCCATAATAGTATCTCACCTCCTGCAATGCTGGCTTTTCTGTACGGTCTGCAAATACAATTCCATTCCCAGAGAATTCATAATCAGAAGGTCGATCATCGAAGTCTCCACCATACCTTAATACTTTTTCTCCAGTAATTTCATCATGAACAAAGAGTGCCTGATCGATATAATCCCAGATAAAACCGCCCTGATACATCTCATATTTATCAATTAAATCTATATAGGATTTCATGCCCCCCAAGGAATTTCCCATATCATGCATGTATTCACACAAAATAAATGGTTTCATTGGGTCAGCTTCCAGATATTCAACAATGCTTTGAGGAGAAGCATACATACGACTCTCTACATCCGATATTGTTTCATTATAATTTCTATTATGGAATACGCCCTCATAATGAACAAGACGACTAGTGTCTATTTCTTTATAGTAACGATTTGCATGTTCGATATTGTCTCCGGCATAGGATTCGTTTCCAAGGGACCAAAATAAAATTGAGGTATGATTTTTAAAGGTTTCAAAATTTGTTCTTGCTCGGTCAAGGACAACCTCTTTCCACTGGGGAATACTGCCGGGTACATTCCAGGAAGGATCTATTCGTCCCATCTTCTGCCAGGAACCGTGGGATTCCAAATTCATTTCTGCCATCATATAGATACCATTTTCATCACAGAGATAGTACCAGGGAATTTGGTCAGGATAATGACAGGTCCTCACTGCATTGATATTATTATCTTTGAATAACTGGATATCCCAGTTCATTTCTTTCCTGTCTATGCATCTTCCACTTTCGGCGCTCCACTCATGGCGGTTAACACCATTTAGGATCAGTCTTTTTCCGTTCAATAAAATAATTTTATTCTTAATTTCTACTCTTCGAAAACCAATTTTATATGGAACAATTTCTATAAGATTATCTGCTTTATCATAGAGTTCCAGTACTAGTGTATATAAATATGGATTATGATTATTCCAAGGGATAATATTCTCAATGGTTTCAGCTTCAAGATTAATAATTTCATTAATCAAAACTGTTTTCTGTACACAGATATTCCCTTGCACATCTTTCAAATACACCTTTAAGTTCCCTGGTTGTGCAACGTAGGAAATCTTTAAATCAGGCGATAGAGTGCCGGATGAATTGTCCTCGTTTAGTACCGGTTTTGCCCACATATCTTCAACATGGATCTCTGGCTTTGCATATAAGGTAACATTTCTATAAATTCCAAAAAAGCGAAAGAAATCCTGGTCTTCCAAGAAGGCTGCTGTACTTCTCTTATGAACCTCCACTGCCAGTATATTGCCCTTTTCTCTAATAAATGGAGTTAAGTCAAATTCCGAAGGTGTGAAGCTGTCTTCGGCATAACCCACGAACTCACCATTTAACCATACATACATCGCCTGCTCCACTCCTTCAAAGCAAATGCAGACTCTTTTGCCCAGCAACCCTTCCGCCAAATCAAAGGTTTTAAGATAGGAGCCCACCGGATTATAAGCAGCTTCACTAAAAGCTCCTTCCTCTTTATCATTACGTTCTAGACTATAGGCTGGACGTCTGTATTGATGACCTTCCCAGGGATACATGGTATTGATATAGTGAATTTTATCATATCCAGCTAACTCAATATGACCAGGTACTTTTATTTCTTCAAATCCATCTTGACTAAATTCTTCTTTATAAAAATCTGCAGGGCGTTCCTTGGCATTTGTGCAGTAGTGAAAGTTCCAAACTCCATTTAAAGATTGCTGCAAGGAACTCACTTCTGCCTGCATCTCTTCTAAGCTACGAAAAAATGCATGGTCACTATGTGCTGGTAGTTGATTAACTCTAAAAATCTCTGGATTATCCAAATAATTAATGTCTGGTTTCATATTAATTCTCCAATCCTGCGAAAAACTATTATTTTCATAAGTACAAATTCTCTGCAAAAGTAATTATTTATCACTCATTATTCTTTTACAGAACCCGAGGTGACACCGGCAATAATGTACTTCTGGAAAAAGATATAGATTACAATTGTAGCCATCATTACTATTATAATACCAGCAGCAAGTAATTGCCAAGAGCCTTGTTGTGCATTTGCAAAATTCATTATATAAGTGGTAAGGGTTCGTAGTTTATTCTTTGGCATGTATAAGTATGGAATATACATATCATTAATTATGTTGATGGCTTTAATAATTACAACCGTTGCTGTCGCTGGTGCAAGAAGGGGGAATATAATCCTTCGAAATAACCCAAAATAGGAACACCCATCCAGTAATGCTGCTTCATCCAGGGTCACCGGAATACCGGATAGGAACTGTCTGTAGATATAAAGCTGCATAAGGTCTGCCGCAATGTAAATTACAATAGGAGCACCTAAGGTATTATATAAATGTAATCCTTGTATAATCTGAAATCTTGCAATTTCAGTAACAAAGTTAGGAATTAACATACCAATAAAGAATAGTGCAACAACTATTTTTTTACCTCTAAACTGAAAACGTTCAATAATAAAAGCTGTAATGGTACCAAACATAACGTTAAAGAAAATAGAAACTACCAATATAATTCCAGTATTTTTAAAACCTAGTAATAAATATTTATCTGATAAAACTTTCTTAAAATTATCAAAAGTTATTTTACCCCAATCAGGCAGAAGTAAGGGCGAGGTGTTTACCATATCAGCCTTTGTTTTTAATGCTGCAAACAAGGTCAGCAGAATAGGTAATAATACGACTACAACCATACCTATACATATGATTTGTTTAATCAACTGTGTTGCTATTCTTTTTTGCATGTGTCTTCCTCCTATCCCTTAATACCACACCGTGAATAAATTTGTTTTGTATAAAATAGATAACTACTATTAATAGCATAATGGTAACTGCCATTGTAGAAGCGAGACCAAAGTTCGAGAAGGTGAAAGCGGTCTTGATTGTATATAAGGTAAAGGTTGAAGATGCATATCCAGGACCACCTGAGGTCATTACAAACGGAATATCAAATACTTGAAGTGCTCCTCTAATATTATCGAATAGAACAAAATCCACCATTAACATAATTGCAGGTACTTGAATGTATCGGAACAACTGCCAGGAATTTGTTCCATCTACCTTTGCTGCTTCTCCTATATCCTGTGGGATAGACTGTAATGCAGCCATAAATAAGATTACATGATAACCACTGAATCTCCAAACAGATACAAAAGAGAGAACATAATTAACAATGGTAGAGTCTGATAACCAGTTTTGACTTAAGAAATCCAGCTTAAATAATTCTAAGATGGCATCAAAAGCACCATTAATAGGTGAAAAGAAGTAAGAAAAGGCATAGGCAATTGCTACACCATTAATAATATAGGGCATGAAAACCATTGTCTTATAAAACTTAGCAGCACGCAGCTTTGTAGTTAATAAAACTGCAAAACCTAATTCTACCGGTATCATAAGAAAGTGAACAATGAAATAAACAGCATTGTTTTTCAAGGATAACCACAGGTCTGCATTTTGAAGCATGGAAAGATAGTTTCCAAAACCAATAAATTTACTTTCTTTAGAAAACCCATCCCAGTTTGTAAAACTCATACGAATTAAATCTGCTGCAGGAACCACTACAAACCCTATCAGAAGTAATACAGGTACTATAAGTGATATTAGAATGAACCACATTCGATTTCTATTTAATTTCGACATAACAACCTCCTGATAGATATGGGGCAGTTGTAACGTAAACATTTTACAACGGCCCCACAACCATTAAAATATTATATTATTACTGAATCTCAAGTTTTTCTCTTGCGGCTTTCCACTTATCATTCAGGTCTGCTAGCTTAGCATTAAAATCAAATCCATTTGTTAACATTTCAGCACCTAACTTCTTGTAATCAAAGGTAGTTTCATTCTGAATAGAAGCAAAGTTATCGCCACCACCGTCATACATAATAAGCACTTTATCAGGAGTTAAAGTATCTGCCTGTGCAAGGATTGGATCCTTCTCCTTAGGGAAGTTTGTCATGGAAGAAGCGGAAGATACATAATTAAGGTAATCTGGATACCAAGCTTCGGAATAGAACCACTCAACAAAAGCAATAGCTGCTTCCTGATTCTTAGAAGTATTAGTTACACCCATTAACGAGTCACCTTGTACAATTACATTGTAGGGATCTGTCTCGGAATTTCTGGTAGGAAGATAGAAGGTTCCCAGTTCGGATACATCTTCTGCACCACCCACGATATTTTGTAGACCCCAGTCACCAAGTGCAATCATTGCTGCATTCTTTGTTGCAAATAAAGTTGTTGCCTGATCATTACCCAAGCCTAGAGGATCTTTACCAAGAACTCCAGAGGTGAATAAGCTATTAATCTTCTGATATGCTTTATAAATGTCTGTTCCTTCAGCAAAAGGTGCATCCTGTGTCGCCATTGTATTCCAGTTCTGTCCATTGCCTGCTTCCAGTGCTGGCATGAATTCCATGAAAGGATAATCCGGCCACTCATCTTTTAAGCCCATTGCAAGTGCCATAAAGTCTTCATTGCTGGCACTATAATAATCCTGTAAGGTCTTTGCTGCTGCTTCAAATTCCGGCCAAGTAGTAGGAACTTCTACTCCAGCTTCTGTGAACATGTCTTTCCAATAGTATACATATTCATAACCAGCTGTCATAGGAACACCAAGAACTTTACCGTCCATTGCATAACCGCTTGCTAATTCGTTGTTTGCTGCTGCTTCTGTTGAAGAAAGATCCACTAAATAATCTTTAAATCTTGATAAGGTAAAAGGTTTGTTAAACATAATGTCAGGTAACTGATTTGCTGATGCACGCATTTTCATAGCGTTCCAGTATTCGGAGTCATCTTTGATTTTTTCAACTTCAATATCTATATTAGGATATTGTTCTTGAAATTTTGATACCATATCATTTTCTTCAATAAAAGTATTTAAGTTATTATCCCAGATAGTAAAGGTAAGAGTACCGCTTAAATCTTCTTTTGAAGTTTCTCCTGATGTATTATCAGGTGTTTTAGAATCCTCTGGTTTGTCATTTTTCGCATTTGCACATCCCGCTAAGGTAGATGCTACCATTGCGAAAGATAACATAAGTACTAGCAATTTTTTTCTCATAAATAAAATACCTCCCTTTCGTTTGTGAGGTCAGCATATCAATTTCCTGCTAAAATCACCATTTCATATTATCATTTTTCTTGATTATTTTTCACATTGTCGCTTTTTGAAACTTGGTTTTTTGTTAGAATTATTGATGAAAAGTAAGAGTTTCATTGCTATTTTAAACTTTTTGCTAAATAAAGTTATAAATTGTAATCTAATCTTCTGCAATCTTGCTATTTATATTTTGATATTTCATCTCTACTTTTTTATTTATAATTATTATTTTTATAATTTGTACTTCTTCTTATTTACATAAAAGAAGTAATTGCACTTAGAAATTAGTTTGTCCGAAAAAGAACAAAGAATAACTTCCTTAAATACACCGCATGATAGACTTTTTAATCTATCAACACGTGTTTCCAGGAAGTTATTCTTATGATTCATGACAAATGAGAGGATTAATGTATCCTTTTATTTATTATAAATGAAAGGCCTTGTCATCTCATCTTATTTACGTACTTTTACGATATTGGGCTGGGCTAACTCCATTTTGTCTTTTAAACATTCTGTTGAAATGCTCTACATTATAATATCCCACCATTTCAGCAATTTCATATACTTTAAAATTTGTATTCTTTAGTAATTCACAGGATTTTTGAATCCTTAATTCTGTTAAATAGGTGGAGAAGGTTTCACCGGTTTCCTTTGTAAATCGATTACTAAAATATTTTTCATTCAACTCAACATAATCCGCAACCTTTGTTAAGGATAGTTCTGCATCTTCATAATGATCTGCTATATATCTTTTTGCTTTAACAATAACATCGGTATTTGAAACATTTAATTTGGAAGCGGAATAATCCATAATCCATGCAAAGTAATTTGTAATCCATAATTTTATATTTCTTACGTCCTCAATTCGCTCTATCTTGTCGAAGTAATCATATTGCTGTTTACCGAACACGTCCAAATAATTTGAATTATCCTTGTCAAATTGCATACCAATTGCCAATATGACCGAATATACC
>JAFACO010000431.1 GCA_023425485.1 Bacillota bacterium | reverse complement strand
ATGTTATCCCTTATGTTATGATAAATGAGCTTGGTCTTTCAGAGCAGTATCAGCTTGATTTACAGCTCGAGGTATTTACTTCTGCCAAAGACCGAGATGCGGCACTTCTTGCCGGAGAGCTTGATGGGGTGCTGACGGATTACATAGGTGTATGCATGTATCAGAATGCTGATTTTGATGTAAGAATTACAGGTATTACCGATGGAGACTATGTTCTGGTAGCCGGTAAAAACAGCGGAATTGCCTCAATTAACGATATTGCAGGCCGTAGCATTGCCATATCACAGAATACACTAATTGACTACACCCTGGATAAAATCCTTGAAAAGAATTCTATGGAAAGTGATGCTGTTGTTAAGGAAATCGTACCACGTATTCCGGACAGGGTAGAGTTACTTCGCAACGACCAGATTGACCTTGGACTTTTACCAGAACCTTTTGCTTCTATTGCATTAAATGATGGTGCCGTATACTTAGGAAGTGCCAACGATATTAATCTATATCCTGCTGTATCCGCTTTCGCCAAAGAATTCTTAGACAATAAATCCGAAGCTGTTAAGAATTTATACAAGGCTTATAATGAGGCTGTTGAATACCTTAATAAGACCGATATTTCCAACTATGAAGATACTGTAATTAAGACAGTCGGTTATCCTGACGAGATGAAGGGACAGATAACGATAGAACCTTTCCGCACCAGTGAACTTCCTCCGATGGAGGATGTGGTATCTGCCATTAACTGGGCAAGTAATAAGGAGCTATGCAGCCCAGATTTAACCTATGATAATCTGGTATTTGATGTGTACTCCAAATAAAAAGAAAGGAGGACAACTATGCTTATTATCAATGATCTGTCTATTCGCTATAAATCAAAACAATCAACTACCCCGGTAATTAACCATCTTTCCTTTCAGCTAAAGAAAGGAGAGTCACTAGCAATCCTTGGACCTTCCGGTTGCGGCAAATCCACTTTAATAAATGCCCTTGCTGGATCTATATCGATAGAAAATGGCACCCTTGAATATTCTGCTAAGGAACAGCTTTGTCCTCTAAATCAGCGAATACATAAAGTAGGCCTAATTCCACAAAACTATGGCTTACTGCCTTGGAAGACCGTTAAGGAAAATTGTGTACTGCCTTTAAAAATTCGTAAAGAGGATTACAATGGTGAAGGTAATAAGGAAATGGAGCAGATTTATGAAGCACTTAACATTCACCATATCCTTGACAAATATCCAAAGGAATTAAGCGGGGGGCAACTCCAAAGAACCGCCATTGCTAGAGCTTTTCTTCTAAAGCCTGATTTATTGTTAATGGATGAACCTTTCTCTGCCCTGGATGCTATTACCAGAGAAGAAGCCAGAGAATTATATTTAAAAGTGTGGCAACATCAAAAGCCTACCACTTTGCTGGTAACTCACAGCATAGAAGAAGCTCTTTACTTGGGTAATATCATTTATGTTATGGCTCCGCAGGACGGTGATATCAAATATCAGATGAGCAACCCCTACTTTGGAGTATTACATCCGGATCATGTGGATTATCTCATGGCAAAGCAAATACTTCGAGAGCAATTGATAGCCTAAGGGAGGAGTTAAGCCATTGAATAAATTACTAAAGCAATGTATGATTTTTCTACAGGGATTTTTATCGGTAAATTTAATCTGGTTAATTGCTTATCTATTAACCGACACCACTGTAATTCCTAATCCTCTCCGGGTATATCAAAACTTTCCTGTGGTTTTGAAAGACCATATGTTAATACATATTTTATACAGCTTAAGAAGAATTGGAGCTGGGTTAGCTCTATCCTTAATTATAGGCATTCCTCTTGGGATACTTCTAGCCTATTCAAGGAAAGCCAATCGAATTTTATATCCGTTAATATATTTTAGTTATCCAATCCCAAAAACAGCCTTACTTCCTATTGCAATGCTGCTGCTTGGTATGAGGGATGGCTCAAAAGTAGTAATTATGGTACTGGTTCTTGTCTTTCAGGTTATCATCTCTGTTCGTGACAGTATTCAGACCATTGATAAATCCATGTATCAGGTTATAAAAAGTGTGGGGGCAAACAAGCTCGCAATCATTCATCATGTTACTATGCCTGCCATCCTACCCAATCTACTAACCAGCCTTCGGGTATCTCTCGGTGCTGCGCTATCCATACTATTCTTCGTAGAAGGTTATGGAACAACTTATGGAATCGGCTACTATATTCAGGATGCCTGGTCCAGAATTAATTATATTGAAATGTATATTGGAATCATCACAATTGCAGTAATTGGCTTTTGCTTATTCGTTGCTGTTGATTATCTTGCCTATCGAATGTGTAAATGGAATTATACTACGGATAACACTTAGCCATAACTTTACTCATAATAACCAAAAACCTTTAGTAATAGAAAGAGGAACCTACCCATGCAGAATAACCTAACTGATACTGTGAAAAAGAGATTGGTCGTTGGAATGAGTGGTGCCAGCGGTGCAGTCCTTACCATAAAACTTCTTCAAATAATGAAAAATAACTCTGATTGGGAAACTCATCTGGTAATCTCAGAGGGTGCACAGATGACAATAGATCAAGAGACAAACTATAGCCTCACTGACATAAAGGCAATGGCTGATTTTTCATATGATATTAATGATTACGGTGCAAAGATTGCCAGTGGTACTTTTCAAACGGACGGTATGGTGATTATTCCATGCAGTATGAAGACTGTGGCAGGTATAGCCTGCGGCTATTCAGACAATTTGCTCCTACGTGCAGCGGATGTAACTATCAAAGAACGTAGAAAACTGGTGCTTGTGCCCAGAGAAAGTCCCCTTAGCACTATTCACTTAAGGAATATGCTGACTGTAGCAGAAGCCGGAGCATTTATAATGCCTCCTGTAGCACCTTATTACACCCAGCTTGGCAACCTCGAGGATATGAATGTACAAATCGTTGGAAAAATTCTGGATAAATTTCAAATCTCAATCAAGGATTTTCAACGCTGGGGAGAATATTTTAATTAAGCTGTGCCTGCTTATACACTTTATTTAATTTTTCTATTGACAAATATTGTTTGCCATGTTATGGTTACAAGGTATTTTAAATAAGATTTGATTTCACATATTTACGTAGATCATTTTTTGATTTATGAAATATGTGTTTTTTATTTAAAAATAATAATATTATTAAGGAGGTATCTTTACATGAATAAAGGTACTGTAAAATGGTTTAATTCACAAAAGGGATTTGGATTTATTACTGACGAGCAGGGTAATGATGTATTCGTACATTTCTCCGGTCTTGCTATGGAAGGTTTCAAGTCAATAGATGAAGGACAGAATGTAACATTCGAAGTGACTAAGGGCGCTCGTGGTATGCAGGCTGTAAACGTACAGATAGCATAATAAATACAGCTATTGGAAGGATCGCTTTTTAAGTGGTCCTTTTTTATTGCTCTTAATTAACCTTTTAAATCATCGACTTTTTCGTATTGTTATGCTAAGATATTCCAATAATAGACTTTTACCTTCTTGCTCACTTTTACTATACAATTAGAAATTGCATAAGGAAAGGGTATACCTATGAAAAAAATAATAATATCTGGTTTTGTTGCTGTTATAGCTATAGTTACAATCTTTATTTGCTTCACTAAAAAAGAAAGTGATTATGGTCTTCATCTAGTGGTCGGTTCATGGACAGAACAAGGTGCTGATTATCCCGATTTGGATTTTGACTATGAAAATATTAAATTATATAAAACATATACTGTCCCCCTTGAAGAAGATTCTACTTACTTAAGAAAGTTTAAAGTGGTCAAAATTAAGGATAATTCAATAACTATTTCTACATCCACCCCTCTATCTGAAAATAGAGATGGCATCTATCTTAAATCACAAACTAAATTTGTAATAAAGGATGGCAAGCCTTTAATTCTACGCAGTATTACCATGGATGCAGGAGAAGGATATATATTTACTTTAATCAAAAAAGAGTAGCACAATAATATTCCCAGATATACTATGGCAAAAACATTACGCAGGAGGATTACATCACCAATGAATACTAGTAAAAATACTGTTAAAAATATAGCGAATCTACTATGCTCTTTGCTTACCACCTTAATTATACTGTTATCGAGCACAAATCTAATTTTGCCGTACTTCTTCTCCCTGGAGCCAGAAGCCATTCCACTACTAGTTGTATCTTCCGCTGCCAACCTGTACTTTGCAGTCATTTTTTTAGTTATTGGCGCTTTTCTTCCTGATGAGGGTATCTTTCTTTCACGTAAGTTCTTGTTTGTCTTAAGTTTTGCAGAATTAATCATTGGCTTATTACAGGGGAAACCCAAAGCAATGAAATTACATCGCAGCAAAAAATATGTAGAAAAAGAATGGAATGCTTTTGGTATCCTAATTA
>JAFACO010000419.1 GCA_023425485.1 Bacillota bacterium | reverse complement strand
CACGTAGAGGTAATGGATCTGAAAATACAAACCCTTGAATCATATCACAGCCTAATTCCTTAAGCATACTTGCCTGAATTTTATTCTCCACGCCTTCCGATACCACTTTAATATCAAGTCTTTTGGCTGTTTCTATAATACTCTGTATGATATTAATCCCTCGATTGGTCTTTTCACTTCCCAATAAGAATTTACGGTCCAGTTTCAGCTCATCAATTGGAACATGGTATAAGGTATTCATGGAGGTTGTTCCAGTTCCAAAGTCGTCCATGGATATAAGAAATCCAAAATCCTTTAACCGTTTCATCAAAGAGGTAAGAATCTCCTGGTTATCTGATACAACCTCTTCCGATATCTCAAGTATGATCAAATTAGCTGGAATGCCGTATTTCTCCAAAGTAGCTTCTATCTTGTCAATAAAATTAACATCAAACAAATTCAATCTGGAAATATTAATTGATAACGGCATTGGACGATACCCCTTACCAATCCAAATTTTAAGCTTATGACAGATCTCATCCAGAATATACATATCCAGCTTTACTATAGATCCATTCTTTTCTAATACACTGATAAAACGGCCTGGATACATTAATCCTTTTACTGGATGCATCCATCGTACCAGGGCCTCTGCGCCTACCTGCATACCCGTTTTCAAATCAAACTTTGGTTGAAGATAAACCAAGAATTCTTTCTCCTCCAAAGCGGTATAGAGGTGTTCTTCTATCTCTTTTTCATCAATTATTTTGTTTTGCATGACACCATTATAGTATTCATACATCTGGTTTTTATCATCCTTAACCATGAACAAAGCGTAATTTGCTCTGTTTATCATCAGGTCTAAATCTGTATCCTTGTTTTCCAGACAATAGATTCCGTAATGCAGTCGCATTTCGTACTTCTCATTTTTACTTTCAGTACCTTCAAAATTACCTATCTTCATATCAAGGAAACCGATTCGATCCGATAGTTCATTTTTATTGTGATATTTTAATAAAAGCACAAAATACTCAGTATTTAACCTGCAAAACAATTCATCCGCCTTAAGATTTTCATGTAATACCTCGGCAATATGTTTTAAGATACGGTTACTCTCTTCGGTGCCAAAGAATTCATTAATATATTCAAATCGGTCAATGGCCAACTCAATGATAGCATAGTTATTATCTCCTGATTTATCAATTAACTCTAGTGCATCCTTTTTAAAACGATTATAATTAATTCCCGCAGTGATGTCATCATAATAAGCTAAGCTTTCTACTTTATTTCTCTTGGCACATTCTATCAGAACAAACAATACTAACAATAAAGCACAACTTATAGCTAAAATGAATAATACCAGAATTACTCTGTTGTCAACTGTGGTTAGTGTTTGCTCATATAATACTTCTAATTGGTCTTTGGGAATAATAATTAATATCCCACCATTACTAATGTCTTTTATTCCCGAATAGCTAAGCATAGTACTTACATTTTGCATCTTAACTTCCGTTAATGTGGCTTTTCCCTGTTTCATAATCTGCTTTAATTCTGCATAATTAGTATTCTCTTTGTCCAGTAAGGAGAATAAATCTGATGTTTCCAAGTCCTCACCAGATTGATTTAATAAAATTGTTCCATCTTGCAGAACTAAATAGATTTCCTCTTTGCCACGAAACGTATTGACTGACATCATATCTAACAGTGTTTCCAGACCCATCGATGCTCGTATGACACCCGTGATTTTTTCATCTTGATAAATAGGAGTTGTATAAATAATGGAGGGTGCAGCATCTGTTTCGTAATAATTAGATAAGGAGATTACCGTTTCTCCCATTAACGCTCTTTGATAATAGGAACAGAAGGCAACCTTCTGTTCCTTTCCGCCTAAATCAAAACCGATACCATTTACATCACAAATATTTATTGTCTTCCAAGTGAGTTGTGTCCGCAGATTCTTTAACGCAGTCACTAAAATATTCTGTTCCAAGTTCTGAATATCTAACTGCGCCATTATTTTAGAAATAGTTTCTACGGTACCTAAATTCCCTGTTAAACTCATATTTATTTCTTTTGTTATTAATTCTGTTGTACTTCGCAATTGTTCTTCTTCATATTTCATGCTCAATTGCTCCGTATCCCTTTTCATATTTAAACTTAGAAGACCTACCGCTACTATAACAACTAACCCTAAAATCACAGCTATAAAGCTTTTTAACTTCATTCGGAAGCCTCCTTATGTTTCTTTAATACTAAACCGCCCAATAATAGAGCAATACTGGAAATTGCTGCAGCTAATAAGATAAATCCGTAGATATTTTCATCATCGGTATGGTCAATATCTACCCTAAATTTGGCTTTGTAGTCTATCATGTGACCGGATTTCTTCACCTTATCATTGATTGATGTTAATTCCGTATCCTCCTTAGACAATAACTCCTTCTCATCATAAATTAAATATTGGTTCGTGGTTTCATCATAGACTGATATATAATTAGCAGTTCCCTTACTATTATTTTGTTGTACTGTAATCACACTGGAGGCAGCTTTGTCTTTATCAGCTTTTTTGCTATCAGCGGATACTAAACCATTAGAAGCACCCTTTTCCTCACCGCTCTCTGAATGCTTTGCCCCTGCTTTACTGGTTTCCTTATCCTTTTCGGAATTGCTGGAATCACTGGAATTGTCGAGTTCTTCTGTTTTACTCTCTTTTGCGGCACCTTCTTCTAAAGTATCCGCTTCAGAAATTGTATCTTCTGCTGTTGCCTGTAAAATGTCCTGTACCTTTTCTGCAGCTTCTTTGATTGCTTCTTCTAATGAAGATTTTAACTCTTCCATAACTTGAACTGAAATCCCCTTATCCGACAACTTCTCAATCATAGCCTCCAATTGCTCCAGTTCTTCCTTTGTGGCACCATACCTGGCAACCACAGCAATGGCTGCTCGAATAGAAGCTAACCCTGTGTCTTCTGTTTGAAGAAGTAATTCCTCCAACGTAAGTCCATCGCTCGCTATTACCTGATTATCAGTGATAATTGCACCATTGGTAACAAACTCGTCCGGGCTATTCTGACTTATTATTGAAGTTGAAGTTCCTCCAACAGCAATAGTTGAATTATCCGGTGCTTTATCACCTACAATTGTAC
>JAFACO010000405.1 GCA_023425485.1 Bacillota bacterium | reverse complement strand
GTTGAGACCAACACAAAACCTGCTGCGTTTGTCGAACCAGTTTTCGTTCCGATAATTGTATATCGATCTGTACTATAAGTAATTTTTGAGTAAAATTGATTCGTATTGTTAAGTATCCCCCTATCTGAAAACGTGTAAGTTTTTTTAGATACGATATTGCGGATTTCCTTTATTGACATTGCATATCTAGCTAATTCAGCAATCTCTGCAGCAGTGGAGTATGTTTTATTATAATCATCTCCAATGTCTAAACCTATGGTATTATCAAAAGATGTATTAGCAAGTCCAAGTTGTCCCGCACGCTTATTCATTTGCTTAATAAAGTCTTTTATACTTCCCTTAGTGGCAACTGCCAACGTTTCCGCTGCATCCGCCGCTGATGATATCAACAGCAAATTCAACAACTGTTCCACAGAATATGTATTACCTGCTTTTAGTCCTATCTTTGCAACTCCTCCCGGAATATTATTTAATACGGAGGATTTAACCTTAATTTTATTAGATAACTTTTGATTTTCCATAACAACAATTGCTGTCATAAGCTTCACTGTACTGGCAGGATATATTCTTTTATTTCTGTTCTCTGAAAATAATATTTCACCTGAATTTGCATCCATCACCACATAGGCATGAGCACTTACTTTGGGGGGTTGGACTTTCGCTTCGACTATCTGCGCCTTACTAAATACACTAAAAACTACAACTAAACATAGTATAATCCATAAGCTCTTATAATTTTTTTTAGTTTCCCCCATTTGCTTCTCCTTTAACTGTTGTAATAACATTATTTTACGTTACAATTTGAAATCAAATATTTCTTATTAATCAGCACTTCTTTTGACCACATTATAACATATATTACCAATTATAGACTTTATAAAGTGGATTTTCAACTCAATAAAAATGCAATAAATTTCCAAAGGTAAGTATTTATATCTTTTTTCCTGAAACTACAGAAATACTTTTAGATAGATTCCACTATTCACAATTTTCAAATACTGGCTCAATATATTCTTTAATAAGTTTTATTCTATCTAGAGAATGTGTTGTATAAAATGATGCGATTGAAGTTACAATTTCTTTTTTTGAATTGACATAGATTACATTGCCACCATCTCCCATCGCAGCAAAAGAATGTTCTTTCTCGTCTATAATCCACCACAGATAACCATACGACAACTTGTGATGATTATCTCTGCTTTGTATCTTTGTACTCTCATCAATCCACTTCGATGAAACTATTTGTTTTCCTGTCCAGGTTCCACCCTCTAAATATAATTGACCTAACTTTGCCATATCCATAGATGTAAGTGAAAGTCCCCAACCTGCTGCATTTACGCCAGACCGGTCAGATACCCAGCCCCTGCTATTTTTCTCTTTATACCAAGCAAGTTGTTCCTCTTTATTATGAAAAACCACATTACCATCAACCTGAATACCCACGGGTGTAAATAGATATTCAGTTGCAAAGTCTAGTACGGTTTGACCCGTTGTTTTTACAAGGATACCTGTCAAAATATCCGGACCAATAAGCGGTGTGTATCTAAACTCTCCTATTGCTCCTTTCCCTCCTAATAAATCAAGCGCAAAATTTACACGGTTATCACTTTTAAAATATTCCGTATAGGGTTCTGACTTATATTTATATGGAGCTGTCATTGTTAGCAGATCCTTAAGGGTAACCTGCTGTATTGTCTTTTCTCCTTTTTTCACAAGGTAGTCAGGGAAAAACTCTAATACTTTCTGGTGGATGCTATTAATATAACCCTTGTCTATGGCAATACCAATCAATATGGAAACAATACTTTTTGTTACCGAAAAGATATGGACCGAGCTTTGTGCCGTACATTCTTTATAATAGCTTTCATATAATGTTTTTCCATTCTTTAATACAACGATGCCACCAATATTGCTGTAGCTTTTGTATATGACCTTTTCCATCTGTGTCTTTAATGTCACTATAGATACCTCCCTGTCTTGGAATTGGGATTGTAGCGTAATTGGTTCGGGGTTCCTTTTGCAATAATTTCGCCACCCATATCCCCACCTCCCGGGCCTAGTTCAATAATATAATCACAGCTCTTTAAGACCTCTACATTGTGTTCAACAACAATTACCGAATTGCCAGTAGCAACCAGCTGGTCTAATAGTTTTATTAACAAAGCCGTATCATAGAGGCTAAGTCCGCAAGTAGGTTCATCCAACACATAAAGAATATTACCCTTTAACTGTCGTCCCAGTTCTTTGGCAAGTTTTAGCCTTTGTGCCTCTCCTCCACTTAAAGATGAGGTTGGCTGACCAAGGGTTAAATACCCCATACCCATCTGCTCCAGGATATGCAGTGGTTTCACGATGTTATACTCATGAGCATAGAATAAAATAGCTTGTGCTATACTCATCTCTAATATATCTGCAATATTTTTTCCATTATAGTCAATGGAAAGACTTTCTTCATTAAACCGCTTGCCCTTACAGGTCTGACAAAGCTTATCTACAGAAAAGTTTGAGGTTAGAAAAATCCTTTCATAACCACTGCCGCCACAATCCTGACAAGCCCCTTTCGAATGGAACGAAAAATGTCCAGCACTCATATTTTTTGCTTTTGCTTTTGGCTGTTCTGCAAAATTTTCCCGTATCTTATCCCAAATTCCTATATAAGATGCTGGAGTAGAATTAGAATTTCTTCCAATAGGCTCCTGTGATATCTTAACAACACCACTAATCCGTTCTACTCCCATTATTCCGATTGTTTCCCCATATTTGAAGGCACTGGTAAGGCGTTTTAAAAGCGTCTCCTCTATAAGGGAGCTCTTACCACTTCCAGATAAACCGGCAATACCAACCATTGCATGAAGCGGGAATTCTACGGTTAAGTCCTTTAAATGGTGCGTATTGGCATGCTCCAAGATAAGACAGTCATTCTTAGAAAGTGTAAACTTTCGGTCCGTCCTAGCTGGCATCCTACCTTTGCCGGATAGATACTGACTAAGCAGAGTATCCGCTTTCTCATATCCTAAATAATCACCTTGATAGACCACTGTTCCACCTTCAATACCTGCTTTAGGACCAATTTCAATAATGTGATCTGCATGACAAATCAACTCTTTCTCATGCTCCACAACAAGCACTGTATTACCAAGGTCTCTTAATTCCTTTATCGCCTTAATCATACTATCCTTTTCTGTGGGATGTAACCCTGCCATCGGCTCATCAAAGATATAAATCAGGGAATTTAATTTAAATTCCAGATGAAGCTGGAGTAAAATTCGCTGTAACTCTCCACCACTTAAGGATGATATCTCTCGGTATAACGTCAGATGCCCTAATTGAAACCGGATTAGATGCTTTAATTTCTCCTTTATCTTCTTTACTACATTCTTGCCAAACTGTGTCAGTCCTTCCTTTGGTATTTCACTTAAAAAATCAAGAAGGTTGGAGATTGCTAACTGTCCCAGCTCACCAATCTGCTTTCCACCAATCAATACTTTTCTTGCTTCCTCTCCAATCCGGTCACCTTGACAGACAAGACAGGTCGTCTTCGCGTAAACTTCTTCTACATCCTCGCCTTTTTCATATGCATTTCTTAGTATTCGTTCTAGACAGTAGCTTTGTTTGCCATTGTCATATGTACCATATACTACTAATTCTCGAATCTCTTCTGGGAGTTCCCAAAAGGGTGTCTCAAAATGCGCACCGTATTTCTTCTTAAGCAGCTGTAGAAAACCAGCTGTTACCTTTAAGTTCTCATAGACCTCGAATAATGTTGTTGTTTTATTGGGAATTAATTTTGTTAGATTGATATCATAAAAAGAACCTCTGCCCTGGCAGCTAATACACATACCATCAGCGGTTGTATAAAGATAGTAGTTTGGAGAAAGATGTTCCTTATGCTTTTCCAAAGTTTTTCCATCACTGGCATAAGTAAGAGCCAGCAGGTTTAAAAGCCCAGTCTTGGAACCGACTGTAGACCGGGGATTACTCTGTCTTATTGTATTCTGGCGCACCGCTACTGTTGGACCAATGCCTTCCATAGAATCAAACCGATCCTCGTTGTCGAGTCCGTTCAGAATACCAATGGAGTTTAAATACTGATTCTTGCCTTCTTCAAACAGGATGTCAAACGCAAGACTGGATTTACCAGAGCCACTGATACCTGTAATAACCACCAGTTGCCGTTTAGGTATTGATAAGTTAATGTTTTTCAGATTATGAATTCGTGCTCCATTAATTTTGATTTCTTCCATATGCTTACCTCTGAATTAATTTTCAGCATATTAGAATCGAATGGGTTCAATAGGAACGTAGATGTCCACCATATGGATATGACTATCGTCTTCCTGTGGATTATTGCAATACACTTCAAACGGATTGTAGTCTCTTGGTACATACCCACTGCCCGTAATCCACTCCCGATACATGTAATTCCAGGCATCACTATACTGTTCCTGCTGAATTTGAAAATGTCCGACCGCATATAGACCTCCTTCTAATTTCATTTTACCGATGATTCCATCTTCCTGAATAAAAATGTTCTCAGGTACGGTCATACAT
>JAFACO010000404.1 GCA_023425485.1 Bacillota bacterium | reverse complement strand
AATCCATGAAATATAAGACCGCGTTAGGTCAATTAGGTGCAGTTGGATTAGAAGCGTTGTTGAAATAAAATATTACAAATGTTTTGAGAAAAAGAATAGAGAGACAAAGGATAAAGTGCTACAATGTAAATATTGTAGCACTTTATCTACCATAATATAAAAGATAGCAAAGAAACTGTATAAACATGTAAAAATATTTTCATTCAACTTCATACTTGAGATTAAAAATGACAGATAGATTGAAAGGCAATACAACATTTATGAAAAGAAGCTGGAATCTTTATTGGAAACTATTTACCTCAACCTTTTCACTAAGCGCATTTACCGTAGGAGGAGGGTATGTTATTGTTCCATTAATGAAAAAGAGATTTGTTGATAAATTAAACTGGATTGAGGAAGATGAGATGCTCAATCTAGTGGCGATTGCACAATCCTCACCGGGAGCTATCGCAATTAATGCATCTATTTTAATAGGATATCGAATGGCTGGCATATTAGGAGCTGTGGTTACTGTGTTCGGTACAGTTATACCACCACTGATTACAATAACCATAATTTCATATTTTTATCATGCGTTTCGATCCAGTCAAATAGTAGGTGCTTTATTAAGAGGGATGCAGGCAGGGGTAACCGCGGTAATTGTCGATGTTGTGTTAGATATGGGTGGTGTAATTGTAAAAGAGAAACAAGCTCTATCCATTCTCATGATGATTGCTGCATTTATAGCCGCTTATATCTTTGAGATAAATGCAGTCTTGATTATTCTAGCAGGTGCAGTAGTAGGCTTAATTACAGTGCTTATCCGCGAAAAATTGGGTAAGGGGGTAATTAATAGATGATATATCTTAAGTTACTAATTAGCTTCTTACAAATTGGTTTATTTAGCATAGGTGGGGGATATGCGGCACTTCCACTGATACAGGAGCAGGTAGTTGATACAAATATGTGGCTAACAAGATCAGAGTTCACAGATTTAATTACGATATCTCCGATGACTCCCGGACCTATTGCAATAAATTCAGCAATTTTTGTAGGCAATCGAGTTGCAGGTTTTACTGGATCTATTATCGCCGTTTTTGGATGTATTTTGCCGTCCTTACTAATTGTTCTCCTATTGGCACATTTGTATTATAAATATAAGAATTTAACGACCCTACAGGGGGTTTTAGGAGGGATAAGTCCTGCTGTTGTAGCTTTGATAGCTTCTGCAGGGATGTCCATTCTTATCACAACCCTATGGGGTGGAGAAAGTGTTAATTATCATCTTTCAGAAATTGATTATATAGCCGCAACTTTGTTTTTGATAAGTTTTATAATTATACGAAAAATAAAAATTAATCCTGTTTGGATCATGTTAGGATCGGGCTTTTTAAGTGTTGTGATTTATTATTTCACTGGCTAGTAACTTTTGCTTATCTTTAGCTCAAAAAAGGTCGACAAATGGAGAATTGTAGCGTAAGATTCTTGACACAAATGTTTGTATATTTTATCATGAATAAGGTAGATAAGGTCACAATAAAGGAGTGAATTCATGAGGTTAGTATCGTTATCAATGTTAAAACCAGAGATGAGTCTGGCAAAAGCGATATACTATGAAGATTGTTTAATTCTTCGTGAAGGCGTAACAGACTTACAGCGTTTTCAAAAAAGCCTAAAAAGGCTCGGCATTGATTACGTTTATGTGGAAGATGAAAAAAGTGAGGGAATTGAAATCCCTGATGCTATTTCAGAAGAGACCAGGGTTAATTGTAAAAAAATACTGAGACAGACAATTGATGATTTTTCGAAGAAGTCCATTGTTGATATAAAAAATATGTCATCTACAATAAATTCAGTGATAGATGAAATACTTGCAAATCCGGATGTTCAGATCAGTTTGAACGATATTAGTGCTACGGATGAATATACATTTTCACATTCCGTAAGTACCACTGTATATTCGTTATTAATAGCAAATAAATTAGGCTATAGTAGGTCCATGCTGGAGAAGCTGGCAGCCGGTACCATATTGCACGATGTTGGTAAAATTTTGTTGGATCAAACTATATTAAATAAAGTGGACAAATTGACAACAGAAGAATTTGAATACCTAAAAACACATACTACTGTGGGTTATGAAAGCCTAAAAAAATGTATTAATTTAACCGAGCTTTCCAGAATTATTGCATTGCAGCATCATGAACGTATGGACGGAACAGGATATCCAAATGGGTTAAAGGCTGGAGAATTACATGAATTTGCAAGAATAGCAGCAATAGCTGATGTTTACGACGCATTAGTATCCAATCGTTGTTATCGAGGAAGGTGGAGTTCGAATAACGCGGTGAATTATTTAGTAAAAAATGCGGAGACCCAGTTTGACTTAAAGCTGGTTTCTATATTTATTAAGCAAATAGCCATTTATCCAAATGGATCCATGGTACGTTTATCCGATAAAAAACTAGCAATCGTTAAAGAACAAAACATTAACTTTCCACTTAGACCAATTGTACGAGTAATTGCTGATGAGAATGGGAATGAAATCGATATGTATGAAATTGATATGTTGAAGGTATTGTCAATAACAATAAGTGAATCAGAATTAGAAATGGAAAACTCCCTATCTTAAGCGATAGGGAGTTTTTTATGGAACCTATAGTAATAAGTTATTTGCTTATACTGGTTATACGTATTCTTGCATTGGAGGGAATTTGAATTGCACGTTGTAGAGGTACCCAAATGAAAGCTGCAATCATAAAATCCAAAATACTGTGTATGGTACCACCAACACCTACAAGACCAAGCACTACTCTAACAAAATCAGATGATGTGTCACCGAAGAAGTAAAAGATACTAACAACAATAACTTCGGCAGCGGCGTGGATCACCGAGATGATAACCACGAATGGAATAGCAGTCTTTAAAGACAATAAGATATTATTGTTCTTTTTGAGAATATAGGCACCTAATACTGCAAAGATGATGTGAGTTAAAGCACGTATTACAATAACTGGCGGATAGGCGGCTAGAAACCCTAGTGCTGTTATTAAGGATACAAACAATGCAGTAACAGGGGATATAAACATAGCAATAAAAATTGGTACATGGACACCTAAGGTAAAGGATGCAGGGTCCAAACGTATTTTAAGTGGTGAATAAAGTGGAATTAAAATTCCAATGGTACTAAGTAATGCAGCAATTGCCATCGTATAAACTTTCCTTGAACTGTTTGTCATAACATACCCTTCCTTTTTTAAGAACTTATAATACTGACTTGATAGCTGTCTTGTCAGCTGTAATTATATATGAAAAGGTAAACCATGTCAATGTGAAAGTTACACCACACCATCTTTTCGATTAACATCTATTTTAACCGTTTCAATATGGAAGCGAATGTAATAAACCATAAATAGAACGATAAAAAAGCCAATTAAATTAAGAATCTGCTGAGCGTATATTTTCTGTCCATAGATATAAAGCGATAGTGACTGAAGATACCCGAGTAGTTGTCCTCCCAGAATAGATACCAAAAAGCCAAAAAGGCCACAAAGGGAGGAGGTAATGGTTAACCAGGTCATACGTTTTTCACCCTGAAAGAAATCCAATTGAATTCCAAATAAGCCAATACCTAAAAACGCCCAAGCAGTAGAGGATAGGAAGGCGCTTAGAACTAGCATAGGATAAGCGTTAAAGGGCATGGTAAAGGTGGTGGACAGCATATTTAATCCCAAGGCAAATATACTAAAGCGTAACAGTTTACCCATGCCATGCTTATCCGCCATACGGCCAAGCTTTGGTGAAATATAAATTCGGTATAGATTGCATATAAAACCAACAAACATGATAAAGGTATAGGGTAAATGTAAATCATTAATCTGATAACTTGCATTAAAAGGCAGACAAATGTAGAAAGAAAGGGTATAAAGGCATTGCACAGTAAAGGCCTTTCTAAATTTACGATTATGAAAGGCTTCTTTTACTTCTGATAATATGCTCTGCTTTTGTTCTGCAACATCTAATTGTTTTGCTTTTTTTGCAAGTCGACCATGCATTTCTTTACCATCGGTATTTATGTAGGATAGCTTTGGTTCCTTCATCATAGAAAGTCCAATGACATTAACTAAGGTTAATAGAAAGATGATAATCCCAATTAGAATAAAGCCAATGAGGAGGTTTCCTTTTTTAAAGAAATCCAATATCATGCCACAAAGTAACATCATGGTAGAAACCACGAAAACAGCAAAGGAATCCTTTATTGAAAAATACTTGCCCCGTAGCCGGCTTGGAACCAGACTTGCAATCCATTCCTGTGAAGCAGGAATCCCTACCTGTACAAAGATTTGACCAAAAAAATAAAGCAAGACGATAAGTATTGCCTTTGCAATAGCCCCCATTGGCAATAAAGGAATAAAATACAATGCAGCAAACAAGATACGTTGCAAGGCAGTTATACTAACAAGAAATTTGTATTTTTTTAGCTTCTTAAAAAAATTAATTAAAAATAACTGTGATAATGCTGCTAAGCTAACCAAAGAAGTTATAATTCCAATATTGGCATCGGAAATTCCGCTATAGGACATTAAGGTGGCTAAAAAAGTACCACCAGCAAGCTGTATAATAGTTTGTGCAGCGGTGTCAGAAACCGTATATTTAATGCGGCTAAGTTTTAAATCTTCTTTAGATTCAGGAAGCGCCATAAAATATATTTTTCTGATTTTTCCGATAAAATATCTATGTAAATCCATAAAGTTCATAAGCATCTGATGTAAAACCTCCAAAATAAGTCACTGAACATTATTACTAAAAGTTAATTGCTACCCCTACCAATAAGTATAAGGGAAAAGGGGTTTTAACTCAATGTGTTTTCGTATAAACTTTCAGTCAAAATTATAGATAATTGGCATCACTAGAAGAAAATACCTTACTATCAGCTCTTGTATTTGAGGGTAGGGCTATATTATACTTTTTTAGTAAGATGAAATGATATAAATGACAATAGCATTAATAGTCAGGGTAAACCTATGAGAAGTTATTACAGTTATCTAACAAAGATAGCAAGACAAGATAGAACGATGAAAGAGGAAGAAATGATAATAAATAATAAAAACTTTAATATAAAGCAGATTGCTGAATCTGGACAATGTTTTCGTATGAATCCAATTATTGAGGAAGGGAAGTTAAAGTATAGTCTAATTGCTTATGGACGGTACCTTGAGCTGGAGCAGTTAGAGGATGAAGTAGTGGAACTAAGTTGCTCGAAAGATGAATATGATGAAATATGGCACGATTACTTTGATATGGATTATGACTATCATAGTATTGTTGAAAACTTAAAATCAGGTAGGGATCAGTTCTTAAGTCAAGCAGCAACCTATGGACATGGTATTCGTATTTTAAAACAAGAACCCTTCGAGGCAGCCATAAGTTTTATTATTTCCCAAAATAAAAATATACCAGCCATTAAAAACTGCGTGGAGGCAATCTGTAATCGATATGGTGAGAAATACGTGTGCTCCCGCACAGGGAAAGAGTACTATTCCTTTCCGTCTGCAACTATATTAGCACAGGCGGTTAACGAGGATTTAAGGCAATTAAAAACTGGCTATAGAGATGCATATATCATAAGTGCTGCCAGAGCAGTTACTAGCGGAGCAATTGATTTTACATATTTAATAAACTGTGCTTTTGAAGAAGCGGTTATAGAGCTTAAGAAAATTCATGGGATAGGAGAAAAGGTTGCAAACTGCATTGCATTGTACGGACTTCATCATATAGAAGGTTTTCCAGTGGATGTATGGATACTTCGAGTACTGGAAGAAATTTATCAGAACCAATTTGAAAGAGAACTATATAAGGGTTATGCTGGAATTGTACAGCAATACATGTTTTATTACATGAGATATTTAAAGAGTTGACACTATAATCATAAGTTTATAATTTTTAAAAATTTTGCATTCATTAAAAAAGAATATCGAACTTTCTCTTTGGCAACAATAAAAAGGAGATAGAAAAATCTCGAATTTTGATGAAAGGCGGAATTATAAGTATGGACAAAGCATGGGATGGTAAAGGTCAAGAAAAGGAACGCAGAGTGGAGCATTTAGTTAACCTCGTAGAGAAAAAAACACGAACTGAGCGACATCTTGAGGAGCATTCAGATATATCACACTCACCTTCCAACATTGAGCATGCCAAGCAGGTAAATGAAGATCGTGAACAGGAAATTGCAAATTTGAAAAACATCTTGGCTCATGGTGAAAACTGCAATAATGATTACAAGGAATGCACCGAAAAAAGACTTAATTATACCGAAGGCTATCTTAATCATAATGCAGAGCATATGGATAAAGAATCTTTAAAAAATGCGAAGGCAAAGCAGGAACATCGTAAGGAACAGTTAGATCAGTTGAAATAATAAAAGATTTAAAGAAATTTATAGCAAGAAAAATATTAAATAAATGTAAGCGCATATAACTAATGTATGTAATTTTATTAATTTATATTTTTATAAAATACTAGTGGGAGTAATTCGGCATTATCTTAGATAATTACCCCCACTGTTTTATATAAAAGGAAATTCTGAGGGATTTTCTTTATATAAAAAGCCCTTTGGGCTAATGATGCGCAGCTGCGCACTCGGAACAAAAGGTGTGTTTTTTTGAATTAAGGTACTAATCTCTTAATATCTCTAGGGAATAAAGTGGAATAACGAACATTGTTCTGCTCCAATAGTTTACTGGTAAAACGTTCTAACCCAAGTCCAAGTCCTCCATGAGGTGGGATACCATACTTATGAAGCATTAAATAACTTTCAAAGGCTTCGGGATTCATGCCGCGTCTTTGTAATTTATTGACTTGCTCCTCGTAATTATGAATTCTTTGACCGCCAGTTGTAATTTCAAGACCTCGAAATAGTAGGTCAAAGCTACAGGTTACATCAGGATTTAAAGGGTCTTCCATAGCATAGAAGGGACGTTTTTTCGTAGGATAATGAGTTACAAATACAAACTCACTTCCATGTTTCTTCTTCATTATTTCATAAAGAAGTTTTTCTTCCTCAGGTTCAAAATCTTCAAAATCGGTAATCTCTCTTTTATATTCTATGGATACCAGTTGCTTTGCCTGTTCAAAAGTTACAACGGGGATGTTAGAAGCATCTGGTAAAGAGACCTTTAACAGCATAAGCTCCTGAGGGTATTCTCTTTGCAGAAAATCGAAGGTAGATTGCAGCATAGCTGTTTCTAGCTGCATTAGTTCTGTATAGCTGGTCAGATAACCCATCTCCAGATCCACACTGATGTATTCATTCAAATGTCTGGAAGTATCGTGCTTTTCTGCGCGGAATACCGGTGCTATTTCAAAGACTTTTTCATAAACCCCTACCATCATCTGCTTATAAAATTGAGGGCTCTGTGCCAAATAGGCTTCACGACCAAAATAGTCTAGTTGAAAAATATTCGCTCCGCCTTCTGCCCCTGCATAAACGATTTTAGGTGTATGAATCTCTGTAAATTGTAAAGAAGTTAAGAAATCACGAAAACCACGTTGAATTCCTTCCTGCAATTTAAAGATAGCACGCTCCTTTTCGTTGCGAAGCGTAATGGGGCGATAGTCAAGCAATGTATCCAGGGAGGCCTCTATTTTCTTTTGGTTAATAACGACAGGCAATTCTTGTGAAGGAGCAGAGAGTACTTCAATCTGTATAAGTCGCAGTTCAAAGCCACTTTTAGAGCGTTCGTCTGCTATTATTTCACCGCTTGCGATAATGCAGGCTTCTTCTTTTAGTTGATCTATTGAAAAATTGCTGAATTCTTCACCATAAATGCATTGAAGCATAAGTCTTCTACATCTTAGTACAATAAAAGCAAAGCCGCTCATTTTTCTTATTTTATATACCGAACCATAGAGTTTCACCGTTTTCCCGATATAATTATTTAATTCCTCCGGATTAATAAATTCCTTTTCCATATTTCCATTCATGTAATGCATAATCTTCATCCCTTCATGATTTGTAGTTGAATTAATGTAACTGTTCAGAACCAAGCTCGAAATAAAACTTTGATTATAGTGTCAAAAGCCTTCCTAAACTGAAAGTGATGAATATGACTGTATATATATATGCGGGCTTATTCATCATTTATAGATAGATTGGCTTTTGACACCATAATTAAACTTATATGTGAGAGAAGCTAGAATCCATTCCGACATAATCTGTATGTCTCAAAGTATCACAACCTTTCCGTGTTACAATAATTAGTTAACCCTTAAGTAGATTGCAGGCCGTTGCTTAAAAAAGCATATAAAAAGACCACAATGGTATAATTTTAAATAAAATTCACCAATGTGGTCTTCCGGTTTTATAACAACATATTTTGCATAGCGTAAATATGCTATTTCCACATAGGCACAAGACAATAAGCACTTGCACCTATGATTAATTCATAGCTGCAAGCGCTAACGATCGTCGTCCCTATTTAAATAACTATATACAATTGACAACATAGTATCAGCTCGCTTTCTAGATTTTCAAAAAGATTAACACATAACTTTGAAGATGTCAATTTTAAATTAATAATAAAGATTAGAGGGTTTGCACATTCATACCAGTTTAGCCATAAGCTTTGTATAGCTAAACTATTATGCTTATTGTTCTAAGAGTTGAATTACTTCCTCTAATGATAATAACTTAGCATAACGATTGTCCCACATATAATGGTTATAATATTCATAGAGCTTTTCACCGGAAAGATACTCATTATCAAAGGTAGCGTTGGTGGCTTCGGGGATAATAACTTGATAGCCATGTTCAAAAGCACCTTTGCAGGTTGCATCAATACAGTAATCAGTTTGCATTCCAACAAGGACAAGTGTGGTTATGTTCTTTGAGGAGAGATAATCCTTTAATTCAGTTTTGACAAAGGCACTGTTATAGTTCTTCTCAATTATCTTCTCATTGTCAATCGGGGAAATTGAAGCATAGATTTGCCAGCCATCTAAACCATGCTCAAATTCACTGCCAGCTTTCTCGTGTTGAATATAGATGACTTCCTTATGATTAGCTCTTGCCGCTGAAAGTAAATTTTTAATATTTTCAATTACATTCTTTTCATTATAGGGATGCTCATCCACAATTGCGTTCTGAACATCTACGATTAATAATGCTATGTTACTCATGTAGGATACCACCTTTCCATTAAAATTAATGATAAATAATAGTAAAGCTTAGCGTACTATATCGGATAGAAAATTGTTATATATTATTTATATACTATTAATTCATAAGTTACAATCCCTGTAATTGAGCAAATCACCTCACGGCTTTAGAGGGTTGAATTATAGCAAAAGTATTCATATTGTATTAGGTGAATTGAACTTTAGTTTTGACAAATACTATAGAAACGATTATAATGGTGGCTGTGAAAGATTATATCGGTTTATGTTAATATTTAAAATAAATAATTTTAACGGAGGATATCAAAATGGCATTAGTATCAGCAAAAGAAATGCTTACAAAAGCAAAGCAAGGCAAATATGCAGTTGGCCAGTTCAACATCAATAACTTAGAATGGACAAAAGCTGTTTTATTAACAGCAGAAGAGTTAAAATCACCAGTAATTCTCGGAGTTTCCGAAGGTGCTGGTAAATATATGTGTGGATATAAGACTGTAGTTGGTATGGTAAATGGAATGATCGAGGAATTAAAGATTACTGTTCCTGTAGCACTTCATTTAGATCACGGCAGCTACGACGGTGCACTTGCATGTATTAATGCAGGTTTTTCTTCCGTAATGTTTGATGGTTCTCATTATCCAATCGCTGAGAACATTGAAAAGACAACAGAATTAGTTGCTATTTGTGAAAGCAAAGGCATCTCCATCGAAGCAGAAGTTGGTTCCATCGGCGGAGAAGAAGATGGCGTAGTTGGTGCAGGCGAATGTGCAGATCCAGAAGAATGTAAAGCAATTGCTGATCTTGGTGTAACTATGTTAGCAGCAGGTATCGGTAATATTCATGGTAAATATCCAGAGAACTGGCCAGGACTTAGCTTTGAGACTTTAGCAGCAGTTCAGGAGAAAACTGGTGAAATGCCTTTAGTACTTCACGGCGGTACTGGTATTCCAGCAGATATGATTAAGAAAGCAATCTCTCTTGGCGTTGCTAAGATCAATGTTAATACAGAATGCCAATTAGCATTCCAGGAAGCAACACGTAAATACATTGAAGAAGGCAAAGATTTAAAGGGTAAAGGATTTGACCCTCGTAAGTTACTAGCTCCTGGCTTTGAAGCTATCAAAGCAACTGTAAAAGATAAAATGGAGTTATTCGGTTCCGTTGGTCAGGCATAATTAAACTGAAGGTAATTATAACTGTAAAATCTAAGAGTTCTGATATAAATAGCCCAAAGGCAGCGTTCACGTGGAAGCTCCTTTGGGCTATTTTTGTACGAAAAATTATAGCACATTATTCAAAAATTACTTATCTTTTTACGATTTTATGATATAATAGAATTGATGTAAATATATGGTAATGCATCATACAATAAGGAAAGGATGAAAAACTATGGGATTGATAACAACCAAAGAAATGTTTCAAAAAGCTTATGCTGGAGGCTATGCAATAGGAGCCTTTAACGTGAACAACATGGAAATCGTACAAGGAATTACAGAAGCAGCAAAAGAAGAAAATGCTCCGATTATACTGCAAGTTTCAGCAGGGGCTAGAAAATATGCGAAACATGCTTATTTAATTAAGCTGGTAGAAGCAGCTTTACAAGATACAGACCTACCAATTGCACTTCATCTGGATCATGGAGATGACTTTGAGATTTGCAAGGCATGTATTGATGGTGGGTTCTCGTCCGTTATGATTGATGGTTCAAAGCATAGTTTTGAAGATAATATTGAACTTACAAAAAGAGTCGTTGAGTATGCACATGCACATGGTTGTGTTGTAGAGGGTGAGCTTGGTAAATTAGCTGGTATTGAAGATGATGTAAATGTATCAGCAGCTGATGCTTCCTATACAAGACCAGAAGAAGTGGAAGAGTTTGTTTCCCGCACAGGTGTTGATTCTTTAGCAATAGCTATCGGTACCAGTCATGGTGCCTTCAAATTTAAGCCAGGTCAGAAACCACAGCTTCGGTTTGACATCCTGGCAGAAGTTGAGAAAAGACTTCCTAACTTTCCAATTGTATTACATGGTGCTTCCTCTGTTTCACAGGAATACGTGGAGATAATTAAGCGTTTTGGCGGTAAGCTAGATGATGCCATCGGTATTCCAGAAGAGATGCTGAGACAGGCAGCAGGTATGGCAGTATGCAAGATTAATATTGATTCTGACTTAAGACTGGCATTTACTGCAGGTGTCAGAGAGTATTTTGCAACAAATCCAAGTCATTTTGATCCAAGACAATATCTCACACCAGCTAGAAATAATATTAAAGCAGTTGTAAAACATAAGATAGTAAACGTGTTGGGCTGTTCAGGAGCCGCAGCAGAGTTGTAGTTCCTCAATCCAAGAAACACCATGCTTGATGGAAAAAGTATGTAGATATACTTGAGTTATATAAGCTTGGTGGCAAACATAATAGAATATAGGTTAAAGAAATAAACAGGTTGTTCGTTAACAGTAACGAGCACCCTGTTTTTTCTTTCCCCAAGTATATCAAAAAGTAGTATAAGGCATTTTTACAGCAGACCTTTAACATTGATCATGCAGTGGCCTGGAATATAAACCAGCCATCCTCAACTGAAAATTTAAATACACCGCCATGTTTTTCAATGATATGTACCATGCTCTTCGTACCAAAGCCATGTCCTTGATCTTGTTGAACTGGAATCCCCTGCTGGAAAATTGGCTCTGTCAGATAGGTGTTACTAAGATCAATGCACAATTTATTATTTTTGGAATACACACGTAAGCGAATAATACGATTATTGTTGTCGACTACTTTATGACAGGCATTAATAGCATTTTCCAAGGCATTTGATAAGAGAGAACATAACTCGGTATCACTAAAGGGCAGGACATCAGGTAACTTTGCTTCTATCGATAAGAGAATTCCCAAGTGGTTTGCTTTGGTGGCAAAGGCGGATAAAATAAGATTGACGGTTTCATTTTCACAAAAGCGTATCGGGGTGATGGTATCCAGGTCTGATTGGGCTGTGTGTAGATATTCTTTAATTTCCTCAAGGCGTTCCTCAGAGGCCAAGCTCTGTAAAAGTAAGAAATGGTGGCGCATATCATGACGATAGGAAGCGGCACTTTGCTGTAGTTGTCGCAAAGAAACAAATTCAGTTTGGGCTAGACGAAACTGGGCATCCAACATATCCCTTTCTCTTTGAAGTGTTGCTTGTTTATGTGATTCAGTGTTGTAAAGAATGACAAATACAAAATAAAAAATAGATATAGTCGAGGGCATGAACTGAACCGCCCATTTTGTACCGTGGTAAAGTACGTCAGTGTAGATTGTGGTAGTGTAGTCGAACAAATAGTAGAATAGTGGTACACCACCTAATAATACGCAGGTTTTAAGGTTTTTCTCCAACAGCTGGCTGACCGAAGCAACTACATAGCTTTTTAAGAAATAATACGCAAGGAACACAGCTATGATATAAGCAATGTGATCAGCGAGCCTGCTACCAAAGGCATTTCCCGCAAGAAATCCTACCCAGCGCGGCCCCTGACAGCAAAGATAACCAAAAAGTACACTGACAGTGGATATGAGCCATGGGCGCTTAAAAAGTAAGGAGAATAATATAGTTATTGGCAAATGGATAATCAAGGGATATAGTTTTGCCGTGAGATCTAATCCCCAAAGCCAATAGGAAGCAGTCTGAATGAATAGAAAAGCTACGCAGATAAACCCAATACTTAGCCTTTTTTTGTGTGTGGGCTCAATTCCTGCAAAGAGAGCAGAAACTGTTAGACCGAAGATAAGGGAGAATGCAAATCGTAGGAGTCCAAGAGCAGTTACCAGCATTACAATACCTCCATCTATTTATACTTCTTCCATTTGATAAGCAAGATACTGGTGCTTAAGCTCCTTTACTTTGCCCTGTGCAACAGGGATGGAGGTAAAGGTTTGCAACGTTATCTGATGATTTTCAATGGTGTCCACATGCTGCATATTTACAAGATAGGAGCGATGTGGTTTAATAAAACATCTATATTTCATAAGCTTATCGCAGACAGACGAAAAAGCTTCTGTACATTCAATTACCTTGCCAGAGAGAAGATGATACAACACATTTCTACCGATAACCTCGGCAAAAGTCAAATTGGAAATCAGTATTTTATGAATACCCTCCTTACTCTTTATGATAAAAGCATCCATTTCCTTTACCACATTCATCTGTTCTAGTAGTTCGTCAAAGGTGATAAATAGCTTTTCCATTGATATTGGCTTTAGTACATAGTTTATAGCTTTTACAGAATAGCTTTCCAAAGCAAACTCAGGAGCTGAAGTAAAGAATACAATTGGTACGGTTTTATCAAACGTGCGAATTTCCTTAGCAACCTCAATACCCGTAAAGCCTGGCATAATTATATCAAGACAATAGAAATCAAACCGTTTTCCCTTTTCCAAGGTCGAAACTAGTTCGAAACTATTTGAAAAGGACGTATATTCACAGCTGAGATTTTTTGTTACTCTATATAAGTTAATGAGCTGTACTAGATTGGATAGTTCATTAATATCGTCAT
>JAFACO010000400.1 GCA_023425485.1 Bacillota bacterium | reverse complement strand
AGGAAGGAGTCTTTACATTCATCTTCTTAAAATATTCTCCTACAATCTTGCGTTCTTCCTTCTCATGGGCATATCCTTTATAGATAACTTTTTCAAGGCTTGATATGCTCGCATTCTCCATTACGCTACGTATTGGAATAATTCCGTACCTTCTTCGGTCTTCTGAAAGCATGACCATCTTGTGATTGATGCTGTCCGATACTTTTTTAATGGATACCTTTTTATTATTGATTAAGACTTCACCGCCGGTTAGAGGATCCAGACCAAACAGTGCTCTCATTACTTCCGTTCTTCCTGCACCTACCAGACCTGCAAATCCAACAATTTCGCCTGCCTTTACATGAAAGTTAATGTCCTTAAAGATTCCGTCACTATGCAGGTTTTTTGCCTCCAGTAGTTTTTCACCGAGGTCAACTGCTTCCTTGGGATAGATATTCTCCATCTTACGTCCAACCATAAGAGATATTACCTGATCCATGGTCATCTCTCTGGCTGGATGACTTTCTACTACTGTTCCATCACGGAATATAGTAATGTCATCTGCAATTTGGAAAACCTCATCCAACTTGTGAGAGATGTATACAATACTTACTCCTTGCTTCTTTAACTCTTCAATTTTTTTGAACAACATCTCTACTTCTCGCTGTGTGATGGAAGATGTGGGTTCATCCATTACTATAATTTCCGCATTATTAGAAATGGCTTTAATGATCTCCAGCATCTGAATATCGGACACAGTCAGGGTTTTCATTTTTTGAGAAGGTTTATAAGGTAGTTTTTCTTCCTTTAAAAACTCCTCTGTTTTTCTTTTTAGCTGCTTCCAATCTACATTTCCTAGTTTTTTGAGCGGTAACCTTCCTAAAAACAGGTTTTCTTCAATTGACATCTCCGGTACATAGTTCAGCTCCTGTGCTATCATTGCAATACCATGTTGTCTGGCATGAATTGGACTTTGTATTTTTACGGGCTTTTCATCTATAAATATCTGACCAGCGTCTGGCTTGTAAATGCCGTTGATGATTTTCATCAGTGTGGATTTTCCTGCACCATTTTCCCCACATAATGCATGTACCGTACCCCGCCTAACTTTAAAGTCAATTTTGTCCAAGGCTTTTACACCGGGAAAAGATTTTTCTATCTGCGAGACCCTTAGTTTGATATCTTGTTCCATTTTTGTCCTCCCAATCTTTGTTATATCTATTAGGGCTTCCTCTTGCTTCTGAATAAACTATAGCATCTATCCAAAAGTTCCAGAAGAAACAGAATTTCTGTGTTGAAGTGTTTTATTAATAAATAAATTGTTAAATACTTAACTGACGTATTATATTGCGATGGGTATGCAATATATTGTGAATAGACTATAAAAAAAGCGTACTCACTCTATAACTGGAAGAAACACGCTACGTGAATTTCGTCCAGTTATAGAGTGAGCACAGCTTTCGTTCTGATCTTACTCTTCACTTACTATAATAAACTGTTTTACCTGTTCCTGCATTTCTCCCGTTCTGCCGTTCAAAATTCTGGCTGATGAGGTTATATCCTCCATGGAAGCACTCATTTCCTGCGCAGTGGCTGCTATCTCTTGGGTTGAAGCAGATACTTCTTCTGCTATTGACGCTACTCCTTCTATATTTTGAATGATTTGATTCTTTTCATCATCTAGTTCGTATATAGAAGTATTTACTACATCTATTTCTGGAGCAATTCTTTGGAAGGCCTCAATCATATTCTCAAAGGAAAGAATAGAGGTATTTAAAACTTCAATCTGCTGATTCAACTCCCTGCCTAAGGAATATGTAGTGGTCTTCATTTGCTCTGTCTCTTTGGTGACACCACTTATAATGGAGTTAATATTAACGGATAAAACCCTATTCTGCTCTGCAAAATTCCTGATACTGTCTGCAACAACAGCAAAGCCACGACCGGCTTCCCCAGCTCTTGCCGCTTCAATCGTTGCATTTAACGAGAGAAGATTCGTCTGTTCTGCAATGGAATTAATGAAGTTAGCAATTTCGTTGACCTTCTTCACACTCTCTCCAAGATTTGATATCTTGGACTTAAAATCTTCAAAAGAAGTCTGAATAACACCGGAGGACTTCACCAGGGATTTCATATTGTAATTGCTGTCCTCTGCCAGCGTGCTGATGTTATTGGTTTTTTGTCCAATATTATCTAATAAATGAACCACCTTTCCCAATTCCTGTGAAAAATGCTCCAGACTGCCTAACATCTTACTTAACTCGTCCGCTTGCTCGCCAGCACCTTTTGCAATATCCTGTATCGCTGTAGTCACATGATCCGAGGCAACCGTCATCGAACTTGAGATGGTAAATAAGTTCTCTGATTGATCGTCAATCGTCGCAGAGCTGCTCTTTATGCTATAAATCATCTTTCCAGTAAAATCCTGCATTTGAGATAAGGATCCAGCTAATACACCAATTTCATCCTTTTTCTTCGATAATTCCATTGGTATTTGCTGTGCTAAATCCCCTTTTGCCATCGCAGTTATATGATTTACAATCGTCCGCAGACCCTTGGTAAGGCTTCTTGTTACAAGGAATACCGCAAATATACCTAAATTCACAAAAATCAAGGTAAAAATCAC
>JAFACO010000381.1 GCA_023425485.1 Bacillota bacterium | reverse complement strand
GAGGATAAGATTAAAAAGTCCGGTTTGACCTTAGAATTTGATAACAATATTCCCTATTTTGCTGAAGCAAATCAGGTCTTCCTGTGTAAAAAGCTGGTGAAACAAGAGCTTGGTAGTGATTCCTTTTTAATACCCAGTTTGGATTCCACCTATTATCCTAACAACGATTATCATATCTTATATATTGTAGAGATTGTAAAGACATTACAGGCTAAGAGACAAGAGGCTAAATAGTACCTATCCACATCATATAATCATAAAATAATCGCCTGGTTCTTATAAATTCTTTTTAGGATATATAAGACCAGGCGATTATTTACTCTAAGGCATAATAAAGCCCATCTTTTTTCTTCTAATTATAATTTCTGAATCCAGGTACCCGCCATTGTAATCCAGTTCTGGCATTCAGTCACTAATGGTTGTCCCTTATCGTAGATACTTCTTGTCTCTTCCGTTGCCAAGGATAATCCATGACCACCTTTTGGATAGATATGCAGTTCAAAAGGAATATTCTTTTCTTTCATTGCCTGACAGAAATATAGAGCATTTTCAACTGGTACTACGGTATCCTCAAAGGTATGCCATACAAATGCTGGTGGTGTCAGCTCTGTTACACGGGTTTCCAAGGACATTTGCTCTACCAACTCATCATAACGATCCTGCAATAACGCTACAAACGAATCTCTATGTGCATAGTCTCCCGAAGTAATTACAGGGTAGGATAAAATAATACCATTTGGCTGATAACACTCTTTCGGCATCTGAAGGATGTCCGCTAAAAATTTCTCCTGCCATAAGGTTCCTAAACTAGCGGTCAAATGACCACCAGCCGAGAAGCCTGCAACAATGATTTTATCGGAATTAATATTCCAGATTTTTGAACTTTGTCTAACATAAGCAACCGTCTTTGCCAATTGCGTTAGCGCCACCGGAAATTTGGCAGGGTGAACGGAATATCTTAAAATACAAGCATGGTAGCCAAGGGAATTAAACTGAAGGGCAATCGGTTCTGCTTCACGATCAGAAGTAAAACGATATCCACCTCCCGGGCAGATAATTACCATTGGCCTTGTTCTCTCTGGATCTACCTCAACACTATTATCTAATATATAAGTGGTCAATAATGCCTTCCACTCACCTTCCGCTATTTCAATCTTCTCATGTATCATACCTTATCTCCTCACTTTGTGCTTTTTAAATCAATATCCATAATCTTTAATTTAATCTCATTCTTTATAATCATCTCATTAAGAACGCCTTGAAGTTCCTGCTTATATTCCGTAAAAATAGAAGTAAGTAATTCATCTCTCTGATTCCTAGGTATCGCTTGTATCACCGCAGATAATACATTCTTTGGAAGGTCGCCCCACTTAGATAATAACTTAGCAATACGACTAGCTTCCCCCTCTTGTTCCTGTAACTTCTGCATCATTAAGGGTAGCAGATTCATAATTGTTTGCTCGTAATCAATGTCTTCCAGTACAAGTTCGATACGCAACATATCTTTTCCACTCCTTTCTAAAACAAGAAAATCTAAATCTTTTACAACTGCAGCAATTCCATTTTCAATAAAGGTATCATTAAGGTATCTTGTAATCTCAGTAGAATGATTCGATATCAAAGTTGCTGCCAACTGCTCTTTTTTTGGAATTACAGATAGAACAAATTTGGAAAATCCAGAAGCTTTCTTTTCCTTACTAATTAGCTTCGCTAAAAAGTCTAATAGCAAACTGTCTTGGTCTTTACACCATTTTAATAAATAGGGCATGGCAAAATCTGCAACGGAGGCATAATCTATGTCATATAGGTATAGTTTCGCTATCAGCATATATTAATCTCCTTTCTTGTACAAAATTCGTACTATTTCATTATAATATGTAAGCCTCCAATTAACAATGTATTCTATTCTTAGAATTTGTTGCTTGGACCAAAGTAATTAAAAGTAGGAATATGTTTTTCCACGTAGAAAAACTGCAGGTAATTGCTCCTGCAGTCTTAAATATTATTTTATTGCTTTTAATTTTTACATTAATATAAACTTCTTTATCGCCTATCACTTACAGTGAAAATTGTGTGCGAACTCTATATTTATAGATTAACTCGTTTTCCAGCTTCTCTAATGCTTTCTCAAAGAAAATTAAAACTGCTTCAACCACTTTATAGCAAAGCTCTACAATAAACTTAATATCTATATGTACCTCTTTTAGTGCGTTCAAGTAATTCTTATGAGTCTTCTTAATGTATGTAACTATTTCCTCAAAAGAAGAAAACTGCTGGTTAAACTGTCGTGGTCTCTGTGTATCCTCTCGTAGTAAGTATTTACGTAAAGAGTTCTTCAGTTCCTTTTCGTATAGAACATGTTCTTTAATATTACCTTTAAAAATAGAATTATGTGGAAAGGTACAATAATCTGAAAGATAATGTGTAATTACACCCAGGTGTCTTGCGTAGTTTCGGTCAATTCCTCTTGTAATGTCGTACTCAACAGTTATTTTTTTTATAACTTCAATTAAATCCTCGAAAGTCTCGTCAATTGTATGTCGTTTTGTTAAAAATGATGGTTTTAAATCCGGTAGAATACTGCCTAAATAAAATGCTTTTCTATGGTCATTTAGTTCTTGAACCTGCATATTATTAGCCAAATATCTAGCTAACGAAATATGTGACTTCTTTCTCAATACATTTCCTCCTAAATACTAGGTAACCACTGGCTGTATACAAAACTCCAATCCTCGGCTGTTCTTGGTACCATCTCACATCCTACACTATTTTCAGCCTTATATCAATAGGATTCAATTGATACTTATAGCACAATTCGGACAGCATGATTCGACATAATTTGTACATAACCCAGTGTCGCAACGAATAAGTAAAAAGAAGAAAAGGCTGGAATCCTTGACATTGGTATAATCTTACTGTAAGATTGTTATATATATAGAACTTATTTATTATTAATTTAAGAATTAGGAGATAATTATTTATGGAACCCAGCGATGTCACGCAGCTGATCATTTTGTGCATTCTGTTAATGTTATCCGCTTTTTTCTCTGCTTCTGAGACCGCACTAACGACAATTAATAAACTGAGAATTAGAACTTTAGCCGATGATAACGTTAAAGGAGCTAAGACTGTCAGTAAATTAATTGAAAATCCCAGCAAGATGTTAACTGCAATATTAATTGTCAATAACGTAGTTAATATTTCTGCTGCTGCACTTGCTACTTCCTTAGCCATTGAAAATTATGGTTACGATTCGGTTGGACTTATAGCTGGTCTTCTTACCTTATTAATTCTTATTCTTTGCGAAATTACACCCAAATCCATGTCCACCATTTATGCAGAAAAAATATCCCTTGCAGTGGGTGGTATCATCTATTTTTTCACAAAACTACTAACCCCTGTTATCTTTATACTCAATACAATCTGCCAGGGTATCTTAATCCTATTTCGGATTGATCCAAAGGCTAAGGCTTCTGCTCTCACCGTTAATGAACTTAGAACAATACTTGATTATAGCCATGAAGAAGGTGTAATTGAAAGTGAAGAGCGACGAATGCTTACCAACGTAGTAGACTTTGGTGACTCCGTAGCAAAAGATGTAATGGTACCTCGAATTGATATGGCTTTTGCCAATGTGGATTATACTTACGAGGAACTTGTTCAATTATTTTCCGAAGAGAAATATACCAGAATGCCGGTGTACTCTGAAACTAGAGATAATGTGCTCGGTATAGTTAATTTAAAGGATGTCTTTTTTTATAAAGGTGACCCAAAGGATTTTAATATTCTTGATATAATACGCGAACCTTATTTTACCTACGAATACAAGGGAACCTCTGAACTGTTAATCGAAATGCGACGCAACTCAATCTCAATTGCCATTGTCTTAGACGAATATGGTACAACCGCCGGATTAATTACAATTGAAGATTTATTAGAAGAAATCGTAGGCGAAATTCGTGATGAGTATGATGACGATGAAGAAGATAATATCAAAGCTATTTCCGAATACGAATATATCGTAGATGGTTACACCAAACTTTATGAAATTAATGAAGCTCTCGGTTTATCACTGGAGTCTGAAGACTATGATTCCATTGCCGGACACATCATATATCTCCTGGATCATCTTCCCGAAAAAGGGGAAACGGTTACAGATAAGGACATTATTTTCACCGTAGTATCAGTTGATAAGAACCGTGTTGATAAAGTACATATTGTATTACCCTCATCGGATAAAAATGATGAGAATGAATAAAATATCCTTAAGGAATGTCAAAATGGCATTCCTTTTTAATTGTTATAATTTTTATTGTTTTTTTATAGTATTCTTAATTTTTCTTATTGTATTTTTTATTGTATTTTTTTGTATTACGTTAAAATTTAAACTTATTTTGCAAAAATACTATTTTCATATTGACAAACGAAGTTAAATTGTTTACAATCTTATTGTATAAAACATTATTTGAGAAGGGATTGGACATAACTATGAATTCAATTTATGATTACCGTGTTAAGGATGCCAAAGGAAAAGAAGTATCATTGGAGGAATATAAGGGAAAGTTAATGTTAATCGTTAATACAGCAACTGGCTGTGGCTTAACTCCTCAGTATGAGGGTATTCAGAATTTATATGACAAATATAAAGACAGCGGATTGGAAATTCTAGATTTTCCATGTAATCAATTTGCTGGACAGGCGCCTGGTACCGTAGATGAAATCCATACCTTCTGTACTTCTAGATATGGTATAACCTTCCGACTTTTTGAGAAGATTAATGTTAATGGTAAAGATGCAGACCCATTATATAAATACTTAAAAGAAGAAAAAGGTGGTATCTTGGGCAGTGAAATCAAATGGAACTTTACAAAGTTTCTTGTTGATCAAAATGGGAAAGTTATCAAGCGTTACGCTCCCACTGTCTCCCCAGAGCATATAGAAAAAGATATAGTAAAATATATAAATAAGTAAAAATAGAATATATACGATATAATAAAAGCGGAATGAGGTATTGCAAGCTTGCTTGTGAATACCGATTGGAGCAACAAGATCATGAACAAGTTTTATGTTCATGATATAATGTCATAGACATTATATCAGCGCTGAACGAAGTGAGTGCGCATCACTTGGCACGAAGTGCCAATATCATGTGCTATTTACACGATATAATGAAAACGGAATGAGGTATTGCAAGCTTGTTTGTAAAGACTGATTGGAGCAATAAGATTATGAACAAGTTTTATGTTCATAAAATTATGTCAATAGACATTATTTCAGCGCTGAACGAAGTTAGTGCATACCACTTGCATGAAGAGCCAAAATCATGTATTTTACATGATAGAATAAAGTAAAGTTATAATCAACTTTGAATGAAAAAAACTGAACAGAAAGGATAATGTAACATTCTCTACAAGAGATGTTACTCGGTAAGTGTATGAATATCTATGATTTTACTGTTAAGAACAGATACGATGAGGAAATCTCCCTTTCAGATTACAAAGACAAGGTTGTCCTAATTATTAACACTGCAACACAATGCGGTTTTACTCCACAATACGATGCACTTCAGGATTTATATGAGAAATACTCTCCAGAAGGTTTTGTTATACTCGACTTCCCATGTAATCAATTTGGTAATCAGGCTCCAGGCAGCAACGAAGAAATCTATAGCTTCTGTGATGCGAACTACGGTGTAACCTTCCCTATCTTCTCTAAGATTGAAGTAAATGGCGATAATGCACACCCATTATATAAGTATCTAACCAGTCAAAAGGGCTTTGGCGGCTTTGATTTAAATCATCCAATTGGCGAGCGTTTAGTGGCGAAGTTATCTGCTGATGATCCTGATTATGCCAACAAACCAAGTATAAAGTGGAACTTCACTAAGTTCTTAATCGATCGTAACGGCAATGTGGTGGAACGCTTTGAACCCACTTCTGATCTCTATGATCTTGAGTTTAAAGTAAAAGAGTTATTATAAAGATATTAATTTATTAAACAGTCAATTTACTAACTGATATACTACTTTAATTAAGAAGAATGATTCTATTGCACTCTCCCAAATAGTTATTATATAGCCAATATTTTAGAAAGCACTGTGTTGCACCAACGCACAGTGCTTTCTTTCTTCTTGATAACTTAGGTATGTAAATAACTACTTATTTGGTATATATAACTCTAATCAATAAATTGCACCTGTCGTATAATCATCCCTCAATTTATTGCTGGAATAATAAATAAAAGCATCCCCCGCGAATAAACGAAAGGTTGGTCCATTGTTACTAGTTTTAGATAACGGTGGTCCTTCCATTACCCACATACTGCAATTCCCATTGTTTGCATAATTAGCAGCATTTAAATAACTTAAGCGCTTGTTCCCGTTACCATCCAAGGTGTAGATGTTTAAATTTACTATGATATATCCATCGGTTAACCAAAACTTCTCCGAATAATTAACACCATATTTTTCAGCATAATCCAGGACATCAAAATCCTTCTTAACCACATGAACAAGGTTTGGTATATAATATTGTCCATACCACCGTTGCATAGATTTTTCTGCATCACTTTCTTTTATACCACTTGCAATTATTTCATTAAAGCTACTTAACTTTTTGATATTATCTGCATATTCTTGCCCTATCAGTGTTCGAAATGCGTAATTTAACTGTATTTTTGAAAAATTAAACATTCCTGACTTTTGCCAGAAATACTTACCATACTTCATACCTCTTAGCGCTGCGGTAAACTTCATTTCGTCTCGTGGTATGGATAATCCTAAATCACCAGTGGTATATGATTTAATATTAACGGAATCCAAAGTACTTCCTACTTTAACAAGGTTTCGATTTTTACCATTGATATCTTCTGTGTAATACAAGTCCACAGCTGTTCTGTTTTCTCCTTTTGAATCAACAAAATAAAACGATGGCTTAATAACTACACTAGATCCATCGGAATACATAGTACCAATGGTATCCAGAGAAAAACGTACCATATATCCAGTCTTTAATATGCCTTGATTTTTATAATATGGATGACTGCCATTGGTTAGCGGAAATGTATATTTGATATTTCGACCAGTATCCTTTCCGTATTGATCATTGGTTCCTAAAGCATAGGTATATGAATAATTTTTGCTATAGTTTGTCTTTGCGGTGCCGTCCAAATAGGTTGAACTATCTTTTTTTAAATCAGAGGATTTCGGGACCCGAAAGGTTTCTTCCCAGATAGGGTAGTCTGCAATGTCATAAATTTTTAACCCATAGATTCTTCCTGATACCTCAAAATACTTAGTGCTTGTTGCTACATAGCGAGATCTGGTTTTGTTTGCATACGTTTCTGTACTTGTCAAACTATCTTCCCCGTTTACAGCGACAGTTCTAAATTCAGCTTTATAAAGCCCTTCTTTTGTCCAAGTAGGTAGATAAAACCTTGCTGTATTCATTCCGAGGGTAATCCAGGTTTCTGCTTTTACATAATCATCATTTATACTTTTATTGTCACTGCCAACATCTACAAATACATCAAAGGGGAATTTGACTTCATTTCTAAGTAATCCATTTTTCGCTGCTATGTAAGAAGCCATACTATCATGTAAAGATTTTGAATAATCCCTGTTAAAATATCCAGTTATTCCAGTGTGAAAACCAGTATTCGATATAGTAACTGTAAAATCAGATAGAGAAGAATCTGGGTCAAGAACAAGTTGGATGTGGTTTGCAGTTGGTGAAAGAAGTTGTACATACTTATTATTATCTGCTGTAACAATTGGATCGCAGATTACTGGCGTGTGAATGATTACATCTTCTAAACCATTTACAAAGTAAGTTAATTGTAATGGTCTAGTAGAATTAACCTGTGCCATAGCTTTGTATACTACTGTTCCGTAAGAGGAATATGTTCCATTTTTCTTCGTTGCTAAGATAACTTGATCATTTTTATATAATACATTCTCATCTGTTACTGTTGTACATTGAGGTAAATAATCAATATTAATATTGGGTGTCTCGAGCTCCTTTATTTGATTGCTCATTATTGTATTGCCATCAAAAATTAACAAGTCACTTCTAACCTTTATTTTTCCTGTTTGAGCCAAAGCAAAGTAAGAAAAATCCTCTTCTTCGATTGCTGGTTTTGTTGTATTCGGGGAAGTAATAGTTTCAGAAGGTAAAGTAATACCATTTACAACCTCATTAGGAGGAATAATATGATAGTCTTTACTGGAAGAATGCTGATAGGATATAGAGGGTGGATCATAGTAAGTTAGATTAGGAGAAATGGTAATTTTACCATTTGGTAGAGCATAATTCTGTAGTTCTGCTTGGTTAATCGTATAGTAATCTAAATTAAGTATTTCCCAATACCCATACGCTCTGGGAACCATAACGATCTGTTCTATCGTAACGGTTTCTGTAACTGTTTTGGGTCCTCCTGAGCCGGATGGGGTTGCTGTATTCCATTTTAATATATAATCCTTTGATACCTTAATTGTATAATTTTCTATTCCAACTTTCTTTTCAAAGGAATATCCGAGCAAGTAGTCTCTCGCCATCACCTGTCCGTATAAGCTTTCGGTAGTTGGTATTCCTGAAGTAACAGTGAATTTTTCAGAATTTCTTAAATCAGCTTTAATGACTCCTGATGTTTGGTCCTTTGTAAAACCAGAGTACTCATTATCAGCAATAGGAATAATGATAGGAGGTATGGTTGGCGTGGGAGATGGATTTGGAGTAGGTGTTACACTTGGTGTAACTGTTGGGGTTACCGATATGGTAGGAGTAGGTGTAACGGGAACGCCCTTTTTATAAACCAGATAAATATTCATTCCACCAGATTCAACTTCTACCTTATTACTTTTTATCTGGCTTATCTTCCATCCATCCTCTTTATAGCGGGTTACCAGCTTAGTCGTACTACCCTTTTTAGTCACATAATAGCCGATCAGTTCAAAAGTGTCCGTCCCTTTTGTCTTTTGTTCCTCCTCATTCGTCCAGGATACGTATTCGCCAGTGACTATAGAATCTAATTGTTTTGAGCCAAGACTAACAGGAGTAGCATCGTTCGTTTGATAATACAACGTATTTTTCTGCAGTTTATCATAAACCAAATATACATCCATTCCACCAAGTTTAACTTCCACTTTGTTGCTTTTTATATCACTTATCTTCCAGCCATCCGAAATATATCGTGATACAAGCTTAGTTGTACTACTCTTTTTGGTAACATAGTATCCGATTAATTTATAGGTGTCAGCGCCTTTTGTTTTTTGCTCCTCCTCATTTGACCAGGAAATAGTTTCACCAGGAGCTGCAGAAGCTAATTGCTTTGAACCTAAGCTGACAGGAGTCGTATCATTCGTTTGATAATATAATGAATTTTCCTGTGGTCTAGGTTTGAATTTAAGGGCCATATTGAAGTATTTATCAAAATCCTCCAATGAACCAGACCCCCAGGATTCTGCTTCCATGATATCCTTCCAGTTTCTTAAATTATCCTTTCTTATAGAACCTCTCGTTTGTGTTTCTACATTGAAATTATAGGTTTGGAAGATACAGTGTAAGTATATGTATGTATTTTTCGTTATGTTTTCAAAATCAGCACCTAGTGCCCATTCGACTTTATCAGCGGGATATGTAATTGTTGTAATAACTGTATCACCTCTTGGAATATCTTCTTTCTGTCCATCTTTAAACCACAATGTTTTAACTGTCCCTGCACTGCTTACTGGTCCGGGACCACTTCTATTTTTTGATCGTACTTCATCCGTGATTGCTTTAGTCGTAATTGATATTCCTGATGTTTCCCATCGAATGGAAGAAGTTCCTCTCTTAGAGACACCTACAATGGTTATGATGCCTGCTTTCATTGTTACAGTTAATATCGCCACACCATTTGAATCCTCTATAGTATATTTTGAACCATCTTCACTAGCCGCATCATCTTCTGCTTTGGTACTAGCGGGAACTAGCCCATTAATAAAAAGAACTACTACAATTAATATGGACCATATTTTTTTTAAAATTGGCTTTATGCAAAACTACCTCCTTAGTATTTTTTAAAAGTATCACCAAACCAAGTTAACCTATCAATTGCGAAGGCAGCTCCATCTCCGATGGAACCATCATTTGTTCCTAACCTGATATCAAATATTCCTTCTCTCCAAACACCACTTTTTAGGTTAACTAAATAAGGATAACTAGAATAAATTAGATTATTTTGTTCTACCGTTATATCCTTTGCAGTAATTCGATATTTAACATAAGCTCTTATACAATAGCCATTATCATAATATAAAGATGATGGTTCTACAGAAACAATAGAACTTTCTACAACAACCTTATTAGCTTTCATTTTTCCGATATAATAAGTCTTTATTGAATTTGCCATATTTATATTACTTTTCTCATAAAGGCCTCCCAGTCCATTGATCCACTTATCATTCACTGTTCTGTAATCCACATTAAAAACATAATTAAGATATTGTTCTGCCATCTCTGTCCAATCGCCAAGGTACTTGTCCATCTCCTGTGAGAATGGCCAGGAATCATACAAGTTTTTAAATGTAGTATTTTTCATATTCACAGGGAATTCCCATCTATCTTTACTTCTTGTTTCCCAGTTTTCATACATCATAAACTCAAATGGTCTTTCATAAAACTTATTGGGATAACAAGCCAGAATATATTCGAATTTATCTGCATTCTTAGGTAAATTTGTTGTCCTTATCAACATTCCGTCCGGACTAACCTTGGCTCTGCTCTTTATATTCATTAATAATTTTATAGCAACTGTAGCATCCGTAGTTGTTAAATAACTTTTCCCTTTAAAGGATCTGTTTTGAATGTAATAACCGTTTGAGGTGCCAGTAAAAATCCCTTTTGCAAAGCACTTAGCAACCGCTTCACGTTTACTACTCGAAATCTTTGTTATGTCAGAGATTCTCTTCTCCAAAATTACTTTTACTAAATCTTCGCTTACGGTATCCCCGTATAGGTATTCATCTGCTCTATTTAGTAACACCGCTGCATCCCCTCTTGCAATATAGGAAGTATACTTCTTAAACTGTCCCTTTTTTAAGATACCGGCAGTTAAAGCTGCATCAATATAGGGTGTTTTTGATTTAGAGGCATCAACCTTTAACTT